>JAFXPL010000039.1 GCA_017527945.1 Bacteroidales bacterium
TGAAAACATGGCTGCCACAGCCACGCACAGACAAATGACGATACTCTTTTTCATAATAATGGGATTTAAAATGATGCGGCAAAAATACAACTTATATTGTTTCGCATAGATTAAAATCGTACTTTTGCATTTTGAAAAAAAGATGCGCTACTTCCTCCATCTGGCATACAACGGCTCCGCGTTTTTCGGCTGGCAGATACAGCCGAACCACCCGTCTGTGCAAGAGACCCTCGAAAGCTGCCTATCGCTGCTGCTGCACGAGGAGCGCGTGGCCGTGACCGGCTGCGGACGTACTGACACGGGCGTGCACGCCAGCTCCTACTACGCCCACTTCGATACTGAGAAGCAGCTCTCCCCGGACGAATGCCGGCAGCTGACGTTCAAGCTCAACAACTTCCTGCCCAAGGAAATCGTTGTTTTCGACCTGTTCGAGGTGGCTCCGGAGGCGCACGCCCGCTTCGATGCCGAGAGCCGCACCTACCAATACCACGTCTACACCCGCAAGGATCCCTTCAAGCTCCAGTTCGCCTACCGCTGTCACAAGCCGTTGGATGTGACCAAGATGAACGAGGCGGCGGCGCTGCTACTCCAGAACGAGGACTTCACCAGCTTCTCGAAAGTGCACACGCAGGTCAACAACTTCATCTGCCACGTCACAGAGGCGCATTGGGACGTGGTAGGCAACGAGCTCATCTTCACCGTCACGGCGAACCGGTTCCTGCGCAACATGGTGCGCGCGCTCGTAGGCACCCTGTTAGAAGTCGGCATGGGGAAAATCTCTGTCGAAGGCTTTCAGGACATCATCAACAAAAAAGACCGATGTGCCGCGAGGACTTCCGTGCCGGCTCATGCCCTGTTCTTGACAAAAGTGCGTTATCCATTTCTTGAGAAATGAAAAGATTTCTTCATATTATTTTTTTGTTTATTTTTGCGGCTGTAAACTGTAGGGTTGGCGATTTGAGTTGAATTTGGTAAAATGGGAGAGGAAAAGCGATGCTAAAAAAGATGGAAGTAGTTAATAATTAAAAATATAGGAGGTTTCATTATGTTAAAGAACAGAAGTTTGATTGACCCGTCCGATTTCACGCGCGAGGAATTTCGCGAAATTTTCGACTTGGGTCACCAGATTGTCGCCGACCCGGCGAAGTACAGCAAGAGTTGCGAAGGCAAGATCCTGGCAACTCTTTTTTATGAGCCCAGCACGCGCACGCGCCTGAGCTTCGAGACGGCCATGCTGCGCTTAGGCGGCCAGGTCATCGGTTTCTCCGAGGCCGCGTCCTCATCAACGGCCAAAGGCGAGAGCATCGCCGACACGCTGCGCACCGTGGAGTGCTACGCCGACATCGCGGCCATGCGCCATCCCAAGGAGGGTGCCCCGCGCTTGGCCAGCCACTACATCCACATGCCGCTGATCAACGCCGGCGACGGAGGCCACCAGCATCCCACGCAGACCCTCACCGACATTCTCACCATCGAACGATTGCGCGGCAGCGTGGAAAACAAGACTTACGGTTTCTGCGGCGACCTCAAATTCGGCCGCACCGTGCACTCCCTCGTCAAATTCCTCAGCAATTACGAAGGCGTCCGCTTCATCTTCATCTCCCCCGAAGAACTGCGCGTGCCGGAATACATCCGCGAGGAGGTGGTCCGCAAGAAGGGCATTCCCTTCGAAGAGGTCGATCAGATGGAACCCTACATGAATCAGCTTGACTTCCTCTACATGACCCGCGTGCAACGCGAACGCTTCTTCAACGAAGAGGACTACATCCGCTTGAAAGACCGATTCATCCTCGACAAGGAGAAAATGTCCTACGCCCGTCCCGACACCTACATTCTGCACCCGCTACCCCGCGTGAACGAAATCAGCACCGAAGTCGATGACGACCCCAGAGCACAGTATTTCCAGCAGGCCAAGAACGGCATGTATGTCCGCATGGCTCTGATACTGAAATTATTGGGGATTTATTAAGTTTCCAGTAATCAGTGACTTGTGTGTATGTAAGGAGGGACAAAATCAACGGTCTCTGGTTTAAGTTTAAGTCCTAAGTCTAAGTTTAAGTCAAAAAAAAAACGTCATGTTAGAAATCACCAGCATAGAAAAAGGTATTGTTATCGACCACATTACCGCCGGATATGGAATCCAAGTGTTCAATTATCTGAACCTCGACAAGGCCGATTATAATGTCGCGCTCATCTGCAACGCCTACAGCGAGAAGATGGGCAAGAAAGACATCATCAAAATCAACAATGTCATCGACATCAACTACGACTTCCTCGGGCTGATTGACCCGAACGCCACAGTGAACATCATCGAGGATGGGAAGACCATCAAGAAGGTGAAGTTGGAAGTTCCCGAAATGGTGGAGAACATCATCCGCTGCAAGAACCCGCGCTGCGTCACCTCTGTGGAGCACTATTTTCCGCACGTCTTCCATCTGGTCAACAAGGAAAAACGCTCCTACCGCTGCGAATACTGCGACGACATCGTGGTACCCTACCCGAACAAGTAACCCACTGTCCAAGCACAAACATCCGAATAGGTCCGGCAGACAAGACGCCCAATCTTGTTTTCCGGACTTTTTTGTTTTCTCCCGATTTTTTTTGCTGAAACAATAATAATGAAAAAAAACTATTTTTGCGACTTGTAAAATTGTTGGAATTAACAACAGTCATTTTTATATAAGAACAAGAAAATGTATCCGATTTCACATCATCCCATTTTGGATATCCCCGAAAGGGATATCACGACCTTTGAATACAAGGGTCAGCAGATCAAGGCTGCAAAAGGCTACACCATCGCGGCCGCCCTGCACCAGGCAGGATTCCCCATCCACAGCCACAGCTTGAAGGGCCGCGAGCGCAGCATGGACTGCGGCATCGGCAAGTGCGGCGCGTGCGAAATGCTGGTTGACGGTGAAGTGAAACGCATCTGCGTCACCCTCGCCGACGGTGTGCGGAAAGTGGAGGAAATTCCCCATAACTACCTCCCCGAAACCGACAACAAGGCCCATGCCGCCCCGAAAGTCTATAAAACCGAAGTGGCCATCATCGGCGCGGGTCCTGCCGGTTTGGCCTGCCGCGAGCAGCTCAACAAGTTCGGTATCCCCAACATCGTCATCGACAACAACGACCGCATCGGCGGACAGTTCACCATGCAGACCCACCAGTTCTTCTTCTTCGAGAAGGAGCAAAAATACGGCGGCATGCGTGGCTTCGACATCGCCAAGACGCTCGCCGGCGACGACCATGCAGGCATCCTGCTCAACAGCACCGTGTGGGACATCCTCGAAGGCAAACGCGTGGCTGCCAAGAACATGGAGGACGGAAGCCTCTTCTTCGTCGATGCCAACTTCCTTGTCGTGGCCACCGGCGCGTTCCCGTTCATGCCCACCTTCGAGAACGACGACCTGCCAGGCGTCTATACCGCCGCCGTCGTGCAGAAGATGATGAACCTGCAGCACACCCTCCTCGGCAAGCGCATCCTCACCATCGGTGCCGGAAACATCGGCTATCTAACTTCCTACCAAGCAGTTCAGGCAGGCGCAAAAGTAGTGGCCATCGTCGAGGCCATGGACCATGAGGGCGGATTCCCGGTGCAGGCCAACCGCGTGCGCCGTCTCGGCATCCCCATCATCACCTCCCACACACTGCTGAAAGCCATCCCCAATGAGGACCACACCGGCGTGATCGGCGCGGTCATCGCCGAATGCAAGAACTTCCAGCCCGTGCCCGGCACGGAACAGGTTATCAAAGACATCGACCTTATTAATATATGTACCGGCTTGAAGCCCGACAACCTCATCCTCGAAAAGGGCAAGGTCACTTTCGGGCTCAACACCTACGGCATCGGCGATGCCACCCGCGTGGGCGAGGGCACTTGCGCCGTGCTGCGAGGCAAACAGGCCGCCCTGGAGATTGCCCAGGCCCTCAACGTGCGCTTCAACTACGACGACTACCTCGCCGTGACCAAGGACTACGCGGATTCCCAGCAACATCCCGTGCGCGTGCTCGACAAGCCCAACCGCCCCTGCGGCGACCGCCTGCAGAAACCGTTCGTCATGGCCGACTGCCTCTACGGTTTCGCTTGCAACCCCTGCACCTTCGCCTGCCCGCAAGGCGCCATCACCAAAATCGCCACCAACCACGTGCCGCAGATTGACTATGACAAGTGCATCGGCTGCATGAAGTGCGTCAACCACTGTCCTGGTTTGGCCCTCTTCGGCTACAATATCCCGAAAAACTGGCTCTTCCTGCCGTTCGAGTACGATGCGGAGGAGAACGCCGAGGTCTATCTCGTGGACGACAACGGCCAAAAGGTCGGTGAAGGCATCATCGAAAAAATCACCAAAGGTGCGAACAAGACGCACGTGGCTCGCGTGAAAGCCGTGGATGTCAGCGGCGAAACGTTGATGTCGGTCACTGGCTTCATCCTGAAAGAGAACTATCCCGAGCCGCTGAATTGGCAGAAGCTCGACAAGAATGAGGACGATCCCGCCTTCGTCTGCCACTGCGACGACGTGAACATCGAGACCATCCTCGAGGCCGTGAAGGGCAAGAAGATTATCTCCGTAAATGAGCTGAAGCACATCACCCGCATCGGCATGGGACCGTGCCGCGGCAAACGCTGCATCCCACGTGTGAAGCTCCTGTTAGCCGGCCACGGCGTGGAGGTCGTGGGCGACGCCACCCCGCGCGGGCCGCTCTCCTCACAACTCAACATCGGCGAGCTCTGCCCGAGCGACCAGCCCGAAATCTTCGTGACGAACGTCAACGGCCACCCGACCAAGAAGGTCGAGTGCGACGTTTTCGTGGCGGGCGGCGGCATCACGGGCAGCGGCCTATTCCGCTACTTCGCCGAAGCCGGCAAGAAAGTGGTGCTCTGCAACGCTGAGCGCGGTTCCTCCTGGCGCTGCATCGGCGGCGGTCGTCCCAGCTTCTCCGTGCCAGAAATCGCCGACATCGCTGAGCACAACCGCGCCATCTTCGAAGAAATCCAGAAGGTCACCAACATCAACTACAAGCCCACACGCTATGTCGGGTTCGCCCACGACGAGGCCAACTACAAGGCGTTGGAAAAATCCCTCGAATGGAGCGACGGCTATATGGTTGACAAGAAAGACTTTGTGAAAGAAGTTTCGCCCTACTTCAACCCGAACCTCAACACCTACCAGGCCGCCTGCATCACCAACGCGTGTTGGCAGGCCACACCTGGCCCCACCATCCACTACATCCGCAACATCGCCATCGAACACGGCGGCGTGCTGTTGGAAGACACCCGACTGATTGAGGTACGCAAGACCGCCAAGGGCTTCATGGCACTGGTGAAGACCCACGACAAACAGTACGTGGAGTACCATTGCGAACATTTCGTGAACTCCCTCGGACCGAGCGCCAACAAGTTCGCGGAGCAACTGGGCATGTATCTCGGCCTGTATCCCATTAAACACCAGGCCTTCATCACACACCGCCTGCCCATGTTGGGCAAGGACGGCGACTCTTTGGACATGCTCATCGACCGCCGGAAGTACAAAGGGTTCTCCGCCGTCTATGGACAGCAGTTCGCGGAGACCGGCCAGATCATCGGCTGCGCGTCGCCCGCGACCGAACAACTGCAGGCCGGCAAGGAGCTGAAGTACAACACGCAGGACTTCCTGCAAGTGTGCGCCGAGATGTTCATCGACTGGATTCCGCAACTGAAGAACGTCAGCTTCCAGGCCACGTGGGCGGGCTACTACACCGAGCCGCGCTACATCGTGGATCCGGAGCACGGCCTGCTGGTCGGCATGCGCGGCCACGGCTTCATGCTCGGCCAATACCTCGCCAAGATATACGTCGATAAGTACCTCGGCAAGGAGGCTCCCTCCTACATGTCGCGCTTAGCAATCAGCGGCGACGGCCTGAGCGAGAATGCTTTCCAGTAAGCATAAGTGGCATTTTCAGCCTGACAGATTCAAATCCAAGAGCCGAAAACCAGGCTTTTATCCTGCTAAAGGCACTCCACATTCGGGGTGCCTTTTTTCCGCCTTCATTTTTTTTTTGAAGGAATCAAAAAAAAATGTATTTTTGCCGCCGGTTTGAGCCGAAGTGGCGGAATAGGTAGACGCGTTGGTCTCAAAAACCAATGAGGTAACACTCGTACCGGTTCGATCCCGGTCTTCGGTACTAAACAAAAAAGCACTTAGCCAAACGGTTAAGTGCTTTTTTCATGCCCTCGTCTCGGGCTTTTTTGTGGAGCCGACGGGAGTCGGACCCGCGACCTCATGCTTGCGGAGCATGCGCTCTACCAACTGAGCTACGACCCCTTTTTTTCGGCGGCAAAAATAAAAAAAATATTGATACCCCGATCAACCCTAACGGCTTTCATCGCCTTGACGGTAAACCGTTGGACTCAAGCCTGTGAAATTCTTGAAAAGACGACTGAACGAAGCCTGATCTTCAAAGCCCAATAGCGCACTGATTTCCTGGATGTTCAAATCTTTTCGGGTAACAAGAAGTTTCTTGGCTTCAGTCACCAAAAAGTGGCATATCCAGTGCTTGGCGCTTTTGCCTGTCTCCTGTTTGATAACATCACTGAAATATTTGGGCGACAGGCACAGCTTGTCCGCATAGAAAGCGACAGAATGATGTTCCTTGTGATGCAAGATAATAGCCTCGTAAAAACGGGCACTGATACGCTGCGGAGCCTTGTCCTTCTCGGAACCCATCTGGTGACGGAAATGTTCCACCAATTCCAGCAAAACACTCAAAAGACTGGTCATCAGCAATCTTCGGGAAGGTATCCCGCTGTTTCCTATCACCCTCATCGCATCAATCACCTTTATGATGTCCGAATATTGCGAATCCGTCAGACTGAGTGCAGGATTCTGTTCATAGTGAAAGCGGTTTCGGAATGCGATACGCGTGCTTAAATCCCGATAAGCCTCCGCCGCCACCACCACGATGGTGCAACAATAATCCTCCGACGAATTGTGCGCTAAAATGTTATGGTTAGGATAGACTATGGCAAGTTCGTGCGGAGAGAAATGAACCGGACGCATGTCATACATCGACTCCATGTATCCACTATGGCTAATGACGATTACATAATTCTTGGAAATATAGGGTTCATTATACACAGGCATCTCCGTGATATTGTCGATTACGACAATACCCTCTTCGACAATGCGTTCCGCATGGCTGTCTATATGAGCTCTCTCTAAGTTAACTCGTTTCACGCTGCAAAAATAATAAAATCTTTTTGCTTGGAAGAAGGATAACGACAATTTTCAATTTTCAGACACAATGGCAACCCTTCACATCTTAAAAAAATGTATCTTTGCAGGTTTTTTCTAAAAATATATAAAATGCAGAATATCAGAAACATCGCCATCATTGCGCACGTTGACCACGGCAAGACCACACTCGTGGACAGAATTTTATACCAATCTCATCTTTTCCGAGAGAATCAACAGGTGCAGGATTTGGTGTTGGATAACAACGATTTGGAGCGGGAGCGGGGTATTACAATCTTATCCAAGAATGTTTCCGTTAGATATAAAGGAGTGAAAATCAACGTAATAGACACTCCTGGCCACAGCGACTTCGGCGGCGAGGTGGAGCGCGTGCTCAACATGGCCGACGGCGTGCTCCTCGTGGTCGATGCCTTTGAAGGCCCCATGCCGCAAACCCGTTTCGTGACCCAGAAGGCCATCGAACTGGGGCTGAAACCCATCGTCGTCATCAACAAGGTTGACAAGCCCAACTGCCATCCCGACTTGGCGCAGGAGGCCGTCTTCGAGCTGATGTTCAACCTCGGCGCCAGCGACGACCAACTGGACTTCCCCACCGTCTATGGCTCCGCAAAGAACGGCTGGATGGGGCCCGACTGGAACAACCCCACCTCCGACATCTCCTACCTTCTCGACACCATCATCGAACACATCCCCGCCCCGAAAGTGGAACCCGGCAACCTGCAGATGATGATCTCCTCCCTCGATTACTCCTCCTACGTGGGACGTATCGCCGTGGGACGTGTGAAACGCGGCACCATCCAATGGGGACAGAACGTCTCCTTGGTGAAACGCGACGGCACCGTACAAAAGTCCAAAATCAAGGAACTCTATGTGTTTGAGGGACTTGGCAAAGAAAAATACAAGGAGCCCGTGCAGGCCGGCGAAATCTGTGCCCTGCTCGGTCTCGATGACTTCGAGATCGGCGACACTGTGGCCGACTTCGAAAATCCCGAACAGCTGCCGCCCATCAAAGTCGATGAACCGACCATGAGCATGCTGTTCACCATCAACAACTCCCCGTTCTTCGGGAAAGAAGGCAAATACGTCACATCCAGACATTTGCGCGATCGACTCTTCGCTGAATTGGAGAAAAACCTGGCTATGCGCATCGAGGAGACCGACTCCCCCGACCGCCTCAACGTGTTCGGTCGCGGCATCCTGCATCTCTCCATCCTCATCGAAACGATGCGTCGCGAGGGCTATGAAATGCAAGTTGGTCAGCCTCAGGTAATTATCAAAGAGATTGACGGGCAGAAATGCGAGCCTGTCGAACAACTCACCGTACTGGTGCCAGAGGAGATGTCGAGCCGTGTAATCGACTATGTGTCAAGAAGAAAAGGCGAACTTATGTCCATGGACACCGTCAACGACCGAGTGCATCTCAACTTCACCATCCCGTCGCGCGGCCTGATCGGGTTGACCAACCAGCTGCTGACAGCCACCGAGGGCGAGGCTATCATTTCGCACCGATTCATCGAATTCCAGCCGTGGAAGGGCGAGATTCCGGGTCGCCATGCCGGCTCGCTCATCGCCATGGAGACGGGCCAGGCCTACGCCTACTCGCTGAACAAATTGCAAGATCGCGGCCGATTCTTCATCGAGCCCAACGACCAGGTCTATGCCGGCCAGATCATCGGCGAGCACATCCGCCAGGGCGACCTGGTGATCAACGTCTGCAAGTCGAAGAAACTGTCGAATATGCGTGCCGCCGGCTCCGACGAGAAGCTGGTGCTGGCCCCCGCCATCAAGTACTCTTTGGAACAGTACATGGAGTTCATCGCCAAAGACGAGTATTTGGAGATTACCCCGCTTAGCCTGCGCGTGCGCAAGATTATCTTGGACGAAACCGAGCGCAAGCGCGCCGAAAAACGGACATCAGACAACTAAGACATGCAGAAAGAGGTCTTTTACGAACACCTGTGCGAGGAGCTGCGCCAGAACCGCGAGCTCTATCCGTACTACAAGCTGACGGACGGGTCGCCCGCGCGCCAGCAGTTTCGCAAGGCCTACTTCATGCAGCGGTTGGAATATTTAGACCGCCACGTCGATCTTGGCAAACACCCGAAGATTTGGGACTGCGGGTGCGGCTACGGCACCACCGGCTTCTATTTCGCCATGCAAGGCCAACCGCTCTACGGCACCACTTTGGAATACTATCCCGAGCAATGGGAAAACCGCCGCCGGTTCTGGAGCCAGTACGGGGATGCCTCTCTCTGTTCCTTCCTCTACGCCAACCTCTTCGACCAAGAAATTGAGGACGGCAGCTTTGACTATATTATATTGCAGGACACGCTCCACCACATCGAACCCTTAGACGAAGCACTGCCCATTTTCCGCAACGCGCTGAAACCCGACGGAAAACTGATCCTCATTGAGGAGAATGGGGGCTGCCTCATCAAGAGCGCCATGCTTTTCGCGCAACGCGGCAACCAACGGGTCATCTCCCTATACGATGAAAAACTGAAAAAAGAGGTACTCATGGGCAACGAGAACATCCGCACAGAAAAAGAATGGCGCAAACACTTTGCCCAAGCGGGTTTCCGGCTCGTGGAAGACAGTCTCCAATACATCCGTTTCCTGCCAACCTTCTGCTTCAAAAAAGACAACTTACAAAAAAATATTGACAGGGAGCAGAAGATATGGAAGAATTATGCATTTTTGCGCCATCATGCCTTCTGGGGCCTCAACATGCTCTTTGAAAAAGAACAAATCTTCAAAAAAGGGCTGTAAGCCCGACCTATGTCAACCCAGGGTGAACGGAGTGAGCCCTGAAATCTAACGACGAACAAATTCATCGAAAAATGAACGAAAATATACAACCGCAAAATCAACAGACAGAGAGCCGCTCACGCAAGTTCTGGCGCGTGGTCCTGGGTTCCATGGTGGGCTTCGTGCTCGCCAACATCATCGTAGGTGTCCTCGGCATCCTGATGTTCCTCGGGATGATTGCCTCCTTCCAAAAACTTGACAACACCACGTCAACCACCGTGAAGGACAACAGCGTCCTGCTGGTCGATCTCGCAACCCCCATCTCGGAGCGAGCTGTGGACATACCCTTCGATTTCGGGGAATACGCACAGCAGGAGATGGGTCTGGACAAGATCCTCACCGCCATCAGCACTGCCGCTATCGACTCGAAAATCAAAGGCATCTATTTGAAATCCAGCACAGTAGGAGGAGCACCCGCCACTGTGAAGGCCATCCGTGACGCTTTGCTGGATTTCAAGAAGTCGGGCAAGTTCATCTACGCCTATAGCGACGTATATGCGCAGAACGGCTACTATATGGCCACGGTTGCCGACAAAGTGTTGCTGAACCCTTCCGGCGACCTGAGTTTAAAAGGCTATGCCTTTCAAGTAATGTTCTACAAGAACCTCATCGACAAGATGGACGTTGACGTGCAGATTTTCCGCCACGGGCAATTCAAAAGTGCGGTAGAGCCCTACTTCCTCGACAAAATGAGCGCGGCCAACCGCGAACAGATGTCCACACTGGCCAACTCCTTGTGGACGGTCTTCGTGCAGGACATCGCCAAGGCGCGCAAAATTCCCGTCGAAGAGCTCAACAATATCGCCGACAACCTGCTCTGCTCCTCCCCGAAGGAGGCCTTGAACCTGAGATTGGTCGATCAGCTGGGCTACGCAGACGAGGCGGAGAAACTGGTCAAAGCCAAACTGAATCTGGGCAATGACGAAAAAATCAATTACGTGACGGTCGGCCAATACGCGAAGTCGCTGCCAGAAAAAAGCACCAGCGGCCGGAAAGTGGCGGTGTTCTATGCCTACGGCGACATCAGCGACGGCAAGGGCGACAGCGAACGCGGCATCTACTCCGAAACGTTCGTCAAGGAGTTCCGAAAGGCATACAAAGACCAGGATGTGAAAGCCATCGTGCTGCGGGTCAATTCCCCCGGCGGCAGCGCACTGGCTTCCGAGAACATCTGGCATGAGATAGAAAAGGCCAAGGATGCGGGCAAGAGGATTGTGGTTTCCATGGGCGACTACGCGGCTTCCGGCGGATATTATATCTCCTGCAACGCAGACTACATCATCGCCGAGCCTAACACCATCACAGGCTCCATCGGTGTGTTCGGCATGATTCCTTCTGTGCAGCGTTTCCTGAAAAACAAGGTCGGCATCACGATTGACCAGGTCGGTTCCAACAAACACGCCGACCAAGGCAGCCTCTTCCGCCCGTTGGACGAATTGGAGAGTCAGAAGCTTCAGGCCTCCATTGAGGAGATCTACGGCACCTTCACAAAGCGCGTGGCTGATGGCCGCAAACTCACGGTGAGCTATGTCGATAGCATCGGACAAGGACGTGTCTGGGCCGGCAGCGATGCCCTCAGGCTCGGCCTGGTCGATGAACTCGGCTCCCTGGACGATGCCGTGGCCAAAGCCGCTGAACTGGCCCTGCTCGACGATTATAACGTTTGTTACTATCCCAAACAGAAAGACTGGTTCTCCCTGCTGTTCAACATGAAAGACGATGCAGTGGATGCCGCCGTGCGCCAACGAATGGGACAATTCTACTATATTTTCGACGGCATGCAACAAATGTTGCAGTACGAGGGCGTGCAGGCTCGTATGCCGATGACCTTCACCATCGAATAACCACCAAGAAAATCAATTGTTATGTCTCCAGAATTCTACACCACGGCTTTTAATATCTACTTGTGGGTCATGATCGGAATTGCAGCCGTGGTCTTCGTTGCGCTTTACTTCGTAGAGGCGGGATATGGAATGTTTGTCTCCAAGAAATGGGGCAAGACGATCAACAACAAGTTGGCCTGGTTCCTGATGGAGTTCCCCATCTTCCTCGCCATGATTGTCATCTGGCTGCTCTCCCCGCACCGTTTCGATCTCGTCCCGATGGTCTTTCTGCTGATTTTCGAAATCCACTATTTCCAGCGTTCCCTCATTTTTCCATGGCTGATGAAGGGCAAGAACAGCCAGATGTCGTTAGGTGTGATGTTCCTCGGCATCGCGTTCAACATCCTTAACGCCATGATGCAGGGCTATTGGATTTTCTTCGAGTCTTACAACTGCGACTATCACGCCTTCGGGTTATCCTACCGCGACACGGCATGGTTGTGGTCGCCACAGTTCATCGTCGGCCTGCTGATCTTCCTCCTCGGCTTTTACATCAACCTGCGTTCGGACTACATCATCCGCCATCTTCGCAAAAACGACGAGGACACGAAGCATTATCTCCCGGAAGGCTTTATGTTTGAATATGTTACGAGTGCCAACTATCTCGGTGAACTGACGGAGTGGTTGGGATTCGCCATTCTCACCTGGTCGATTTCCGGCTTGGTTTTCTTCATCTGGACATTCGCCAATCTGGTGCCGCGCGCCAACGCTATCTACAAACGCTACCGGACAGAGTTCGGCGATGTGATGGACCGCAAGCACCTTAAGCGGGTGTTCCCATTTGTGTATTAGTTTAGTGATTTGTGATTTGTGATTTGTGAACAGTAAATAGGATTCCTTGAGCGACCCTGTAGGAGTAAGAGCTCGGTAGATGTAAAGAATAAGAAACGTTATGGGTTTTTATTTCAATAAAGGCAACAACGGTTTTCGGATGATCCGAAACAGCGAGTATGTCGATAAGACGGAGCTGATTGCCGCGGTGAACCGGACGCTTTTCACGGAGCAGCGGTTCAGCTGTGTCTCGCGTTGCCGACGGTTCGGAAAATCCATGGCGGCAAAAATGTTAGCCGCCTACTACGACTGCAGTTGCGACTCCCGGGAGCTGTTCTCCGACCTTGATATAGCCAAGGACCCCTCGTTTGAGAAGCATCTCAACCAATACAGGGTCATCTATTTGGATATGACCAGCTTCATCACCCGGTTCAAGGACGAAAGCATTGTCCGCCACATTGACGAAGAGCTCAAAGCGGATGTGTGCGCCGCCTATCCTGAATTGACATTTGTTGAGAGGGATGACCTGATGGGTTGTCTAATGCGTATCAACGATGCTACGGGCGATTCGTTTTTCTTCATCATTGACGAATGGGATGCCATCTGCCGCGAATTTGAACCCGGTTCTGAGGGAATGGAATCCTACCTGAACTGGCTCCGCCGGATGTTTAAAGATGTAATCGCATACGATGTGTTCGCCGGCGTGTACATGACGGGAATCCTTCCGGTCAAGAAGTACAAAACGCAGTCGGCCATGAACAACTTCGTTGAGTATTCGATGGTGGAACCTGGAAACATGGGACGCTTCTTCGGTTTCACGAAAGACGAGGTGCGGATGCTCTCCGAAAAGTACAATATGGATTTCGATGAGTTGGAAAAATGGTATGATGGCTATCAAATCGGGGACGAGACCTCCATGTTCAACCCCAACTCGGTGATACAAGCCGTGACGCGCGGACGGTGCCGCAGCTATTGGGCAAGTACTGGTGCCTACGAAACCGTGGCCGAATACATCAACATGAATTTCGAAGGGTTAAAAGATGACATCATCGCCATGCTTGGCGGAGGGACGGTGAAGGTGAATACCACGCGTTTTTTGAACGACATCTCCATCATCCACAGCAAAGATGATGCGCTGACCGTCCTTATCCATCTTGGATATCTGTCTTTTGACTGGAAAAGAGGGGTCTGTTACGTCCCCAACTACGAGGTGGCCGATGAGCTGACCAATGCTGTGGAGTCCACGAACTGGACGCCGGTCATCCGTGCCCTGAAGCAGTCGGAGGATTTGCTGCAGGCCACGCTCGAAGGAGACGAGGAGGCGGTGGCGAAAGGGGTGGATGCCGTCCACGACGAGAGCACCAGCATTCTCTCCTACAACAACGAAAACTCCTTGGCCTGTGTGATCAGCCTCGCCTACTATGCCGCTCGCAACCACTACATTGTCCATCGCGAGTTGGCGAGCGGCAAAGGTTTCGCCGACATCGTGATGATTCCGCGCAAGAATGTGGATTCGCCCGCCTTGGTTGTGGAGCTGAAGTTCAATCGCGACGCCGACGCCGCCATCGACCAAATCAAGCGGAAACAATACCCCGCGAAATTGGAACAGTATGCAGGTAATCTTCTGCTCGTGGGGGTGAACTACGACAAAGGGACGAAAACGCACACCTGTAAAATCGAAAAACATTGAGTATATATAAACAAATAAGCAATATGAGCAAGTCAAATTTATTCTTTTGTATGGCGGTAATTTTGGCCGCCGGCCTCTTCGCCTCCTGCGGCAATAAAAACGGTGAAGCCGCAATGCCACAAGCCAAGTTCGAAACAAAGGTGCTGAAACATGAAAGCCGCACCTACAACATGTTGTTTCCAGCGACTTTGGAAGGCACTTCGGAAGTGAAGGTCTATCCGCAGGTGGAGGGCATCATCCGCTCCAAGAACTATACCAACGGCACCCGCGTGCACAAAGGTCAGACCCTGTTCGTCATCGACCAGACGGAATACCGGTTAGGTGTGCAATCGGCAGAGGCCAACCTCAGCGCGGCCAAGGCGCAGATGGAGACCACGAAGCTGCAGTACGAGTCGAACCAGGAGCTGTATGCCAAGAAGGTGATCAGCGACTACGTGCTCAAGACCAGCCTGAACGCCTACAACGCGGCCAAAGCGGCGGTGATGCAGGCGGAGGCACAGCTGAACATCGCCCGCACCAACCTCGGCTATTGCACCGTCACCTCGCCCCTGAACGGGTACATCGCCAGCAACGGCTTCGATGTCGGCGACTTAGCCTCGCGCGGCGCCTATCTCTGCCAAGTCAGCGACAACAACACGGTGGATGCCAAATTCTCCATCACCGAGAACCAACTGCTGGAAATCACCAAGGAGTTCAATCTGAAAGTGACGAACAAAGGACTGGAGGGACCTAACGGAAAGCTCATTGGCGATGCCCTGCCTGCACTGAAACTGCAGCTCAAGGATGGTTCCATGTTCGCACATGAGGGAAAGGTGACCAAAATGGACGCTATCGTGCAACAGAGCACCGGTACGGTGACCTGCACCGGCTCGTTCCCCAACCCCGACGGCATACTCCGCTCCGGACTGTCGGCCAACATCGTGATACCCCTCTCCTCTGACAGCGTGCTGTGCGTACCGCAGACGGCCGCCGTGCGCCTCCAAGATCAGATGATGTTTTATCGGGTCAAATCAGACGGCACCGTGGAAGGTGTCCTCTGCCATGTCTTCCCCTCTAACGATGGTACGGAATATTACATCGAAGACGGTCTCAAGGTGGGTGACGAGATTGTCACCAACGGAGTGCGTAAACTTTCTAATGGCATGAAAATCAGATAGCGATGGAAGAGAAAGTCAAGAAAACCAAGTTTTTTGTAAAACACTGGGTGGCGGCTTTCGCCCTCGGTGTGATTATCCTCCTCGTAGGTCTGTTGAGCATTTTCACACTCCCTATCGAGCAGTACCCTAACATTGCCCCGCCGATGGTGACGATTTCGGCATACTACAGCGGTGCCGATGCCAACGCAGTGATGAAATCGGTCATCATGCCCATTGAGGAGCAGGTGAACGGTGTTGAAGACATGCTGTACATGAGCTCCACGGCGAACTCGAACGGCAGCGCGGAAATTTCCGTCTATTTCAAACAGGGCACCGATGCCGACCAGGCGACCACCAACGTGCAGAACCGCGTGAACCAGGCATTGGGTCTGCTGCCTGCGGAAGTGACCACCCAAGGTGTCACCGTGACCAAGAGCGTGAACGCCATCCTGCAGATTCTCAGTTTGGAAAGCACGGACGACAAATTCGACCAAAAGTTCATCTCAAACTATTTGGACATCAACGTATTGCCTGCTATCAGCCGTGTCACCGGCGTAGGCCGCACCACGCTGCTTGGCGACAAATACGGCGTGCGTATATGGCTAAAGCCCGATGTGATGGGCATGTACGGGGTCACACCCGATGAAATTGTCGCGGCCCTCAACGAGCAGAACCTGGTGTCTCCCGTCGGTAGTTTTGAAAGCTCTGTCAACAAGATAGACATTGAATACAACGGACTGCTCAACGACATGAGCGAGTTCGAGAACATCGTGGTACGTGCCACCCCGGACGGGAACGTGCTGCGCCTCTCCGATGTGGCGGATGTGGAGCTGGGTACGAAATCCTACGACTTCCGCACCGATGTCGATGGCCATCCGGGCGTGTTGTTCATCATCAACCAGGCACCTGGCGCCAACGCCACCAAAGTGAACGCGGAAATCAACAAAACCATTGAGAATCTTTCAAAATCATTGCCCGCCGGTCTGGAATTCAAGCAGTTGGAAACTTCCGACGACTTCCTGAACGCCTCCATGCACAGCGTAATCGAGACCCTTATCATCGCCATCATCCTGGTGGTTTTGATTGTCTATCTTTTCCTGCAGGACTTCAAGGCCACCCTCATCCCCTCAATCTCCATCATCGTCTCTTTGGTGGGCACTTTCGCCGTTGCCAAAGTGGCGGGCTTTTCCCTCAACCTACTGACACTCTTTGCCATAGTCTTGGCTATTGGTACAGTGGTGGACGATGCCATTGTGGTGGTGGAGGCCGTCATGGCCAAATTGGAGTCCGGGTATAAAAGCACGACGACAGCCGTTAACGACGCCCTGACCGAGGTTACCGCCGCCTGTATTTCCACCTCGCTGGTTTTCATGGCGGTATTCATCCCCGTGACCTTCATGTCGGGCACCTCCGGCACCTTCTTTAAGCAGTTCGGTGTCATCATGGCCGCTTCGGTGGGCTTGTCTTCCGTATCCGCTCTGACCATCTGTCCCGCCCTTTGCGCCCTGCTGTTCAAGCCGAAAAATGAGGACGGGGAGAAAAAGAACCTGAGCTACTATGTGCGTCTGGGCTACAATGCGGCCTATAACGCCATTGAGAAAAAATACATGAGCGGTGTCACCAAGTTCATGAAGAAACCCGCTTTCTCGTGGATTTTGCTTGCCGTCTTCACCGCCGGCATGGTCTGGCTGATGTCCACCGCGCAGAAAGACCTTGTGCCGCAGGAGGACCAAGGCTTCCTCATCGTGGATGTCACGATGGCATCGGGCACCTACCTGAACGAGACAGAAATGAGCGTCAAAAAGCTGGAGGATTACGTGCGCACCATCGACGAGGTCGAATTGGTGGGCGGCATCACCGGCTATTCCATGATGAACGGCGGCGCCGGAACCAACTACGGCACCGTGATGGTACGTCTCAAGAACTGGGAAGAACGTTCGTTCTACAGCATCGCCGGTTTGATGGAGAACATCTACGTGTGGGCAATGCAGAATATGCCTGAGGCTGACGTCACGCCGTTCCAGATGCCCCAGATTCCCGGCTATGGCACGGGTTCCATGATCGATCTGAATCTGCAAGACCGTTCGGGCAGTGGAGACAACCAGACGTTTGTGAACATGAGCACGGAATTCACCAAGAAGATGCAAGAGCGCCCGGAGGTCACCGCCGCCGTTGCCTCCTATTCACAGGACTACCCCAAGTACCGCTTGGAAATTGATGCGGCTGCCTGCAAGCGCAAAGGCATCTCCCCGAAAGAGGTCATCAACACCATTGGCACCAACCTTGCCGGACGATATATCGGCAACTACATCCAATACGGGAAAGTCTATCAAGTGCTGGTTGAAGCGGGCAAAGAATACCGCATGGATGCAAGCACCCTCAACCAGATTTTCGTCCCCACCTCGGGCGGAATGGCACCCGCGTCTGAATTCGTCACCTTGAAAGAAGGTTTGGGATCCTCGCAGGAGCGCCGTTTCAACTTGTTCCCGTGCTATAACATGGCTCTCATGCCCGCTCCGGGCTACACCTCCGCACACGTGCGCACCGCCATTGACGAGGTGATGACCGAGGTCTTCCCCGCCGATTACGGCTACGAATACGGCGGCATGGCCCGTGAGGAAGCCGCCAGCGCCGGTTCCAACGAGACCGTCCTCATCTACGGCATCGCCATCCTGATCATCTACCTCATCCTGGCCTGCCTCTACAATTCCATCTTCATCCCGTTCGCCGTCCTCTTCTCTATCCCGTTCGGCCTGTTCGGAGCCTATCTGACCATTCGCCCGCTACAAACACTGATGGGCGTCGGCGCCAACATCTATGTACAGACGGGTGTCATCATGCTGATGGGTCTGGTGGCCAAAACCGCCATCCTGATTACGGAATTTGCCATCCAGAAACGCGAGGAAGGTATGCCTATCTTCGATGCGGCCATCGGTGCTTGTAAGGATCGTCTGCGTCCCATTCTGATGACCGTCGCCACCATGGTGATCGGCATGATCCCGCTGATTATCGAAGGCGGTGCCGGAGCTGTCGGCAACAAGTCGCTGGCCCTCACCGTTGTGGGCGGTATGATCGTGGGTATCGTCGCCATTCTGTTCGTGACCCCGGCTTTCTACATTTTCTTCCAGAAAGTGCACGAAAAGCTGACTCCAGGCGAAAAGAATGAGGAATTAGAAATTATGAATTAGGAATTATTGCATATATACGATATTACAATCAAGAAATTATGAAAAACAGGCATATATTATATGTAATGGTATTGATCGGGATGCTGCTGTTTTCCAGCTGCAATCTCTATCGGAAATACACACCCGACACCACCGTCCGGAGCGATGTGATGGGCAATGTGGTGAATCCGCAGGACACCGTCTCCATGGGTGCTGTGGACTGGCGCACCGCATTCCCCGACGAGCTGCTGCAGCGGCTCGTCGAAACCGCGTTGGCCAACAACACCGATCTGCGCGTTGCGCAACTGTCCATTGAGCAAGCCCAGAACAACATCAAGGCCGCGAAATGGGGTTATGCCCCCACGCTGGCGTTTACCCCGCAGGCTTCCTACACGCACCAGGGAACGGGGGCGTTCACTTTCCAAGTGCCCGTGACAGCCACCTGGCAGTTGGGCATTTTCGGACAAACCACCACGAATGTGCGGATGGCCAAGTCACAAGCCTCCTACGCCCAGGACTACAAGCGGGCGGTGCAGGTGAATTTAGCCGCATACGTGACCAGCCTGTACTATACCCTGGTGATGCTCGACCGCCAGTTGGAGGTTGCGGTACAGACCGATGCCTTGTGGGAGGAATCACTGGAATCAATCCGTGCCCTGTACGATGCCGGTGTCGCCCAAAGTCCTGCCGTCTATCGGATGGAGGCGTCCGTGGCGCAAGTGAAGGCTGACATCGTCGATTTGCGCAACAGCATCCTATCCACGGAGGCGCTCCTCTGCAACCTTTTGGCCGAACCGCCGCACCATATCGAACGCGCGCCTTTCGGCACTTTCAAGATGCCGGAGCAGCTGCATGTGGGTCTTCCCTTGCGCCTGCTTGACGCACGCCCCGACGTGCGCATGGCCGCGCGCAACATGGAAATCGCCTACTACGGCACCCAGCAGGCCCGCCAGGCCTTCTACCCCACCCTCACCATCAACGGGCTCTTCGGCATGGCCGGCAGCCCCGTCCAGATGCTGGGACAAGCCTTGGCTTCACTCACGCAGCCCATCTTCGCCGGTGGAAAGCTCCGCGCACAAGTCAAGAACGCCAAAGCGGACCAGGAAAAAGCAAAACTGGAGTTTGAACAGGCACTGCTTGACGCGGGCAGTGAAGTCTATGAGTATTTTAATGATTGTCAAGCTGCTGGACAAAAAGCCGTTTTTATCGAAACCCAAGTCAATGCGCTTCAGGAAGCCTACAACGCGACTTCCGAGCTGATGATGAACGGCACCAACACCTACTTAGAGGTGCTCACGGCACAAGAATCGCTTCTGACAGCGCAACTCGCACAAGTGGAAAACCGGTTCGAAAGCATCCAGGCGCTCATCAACCTCTACACGGCATTGGGCGGTTTCGGAACGGGAACAGAACAATAAACGATACGCTAACATACATAAGTAGAGACGCGCCATGGCACGTCTCTACTTTTTATTGCCCGACATGGGTCTAATCTATCCCGCACGCGGCCTGATAATGGCAGGCGCTTTTGTCGTCCAACGGGAGACGCTGCGGCCCGACGGAGTAGTCTCTGCCCGTTTTCTTCCACGCAAGGTAACAATCCCGGATTTCATTACGCCAGCCCCTGCGGATGAAAAACTGCCCAGTGCGGTCCCAGAAGTCGTTGACCTCGATGACCACCGGGCCTTCATCGGTGACGGCGATGTCCCAGCCAGCGACCTTGCAGTAAGGGAACGCCTGTTGGAAACGGATTGCTTCAGACTTCACGGACTCCCAATTCTCGATGAAGACCCCGTTCAGCGGTGCTCCGCTGTCGGGATGGCGGTCGATGTCTTTCACCTTTCGCCAGCCGTCGAACTGGATGGCATGGCGAATCGCGCCAGTCGCGACATCCACACAGACATCCACGTTCCCGCCGCCGCCCGCATTATCGACACACCGGCCTGCCCGGCCGATTTTGATGAAGGTGGCAATCACCTTTACCGAGCCGTCCGGATAGAGGGCCGTCATGAAACGCACCGTGTTGACCGACGAGGGGTTGAAAGCAGCGAACTGGGCCGTCTGGCGCACCACGCTTTCGAAAATCAACGCCTCCTCACCCAAAACGGAGGAAAGAGTGATTTTCTGCCCGTCATATCGGTTTAATAGTGCGTCATCACTTTGATATTCAATTCCTTCAATCAAAAACACATTGTCGCCGTGCGAACTCTCTGTCGTTTTGATGACACAGGATTGCACTTTTTTCCCTTTCAGGATGCGAAGCACTCCGGCAAGGTCGTTGGCGCACTCCGGATTTTCCGCATAACGGGCCTCCGGCTGGTAGTAAACATACAAACCAGCCGTCCGCACCCCCGTGACATCCAACATCTTATGCGCCATATATTTGTTTCGTGCCAAGGAAAAGTATTTGAGCGGGTTGAGCAAATCCAAATAGATTCGCTGTTCGTTCAAACCAAGGAAGTCGCGACGAAACGTTTCGCTCCGCTTTTCAAATTCAAACTCGTAATACTCCTCCGGCAAAAGCCTTTTGGAACGATAGAGGGAGATGAAGTCGCGCATCACCTTCACCCGTTCCGAAACAGGATACTTCCGGGCGAGCTGAATCGCATGATATATTGTGGCTATGACGTTTCGAATCGACATAATAGATGGATTTTAGCATACATTACTCATACTACTTTGAACTTGAACTTTGAACTTTTGATCCTTGAACTTTTGATCCTTGAAACCAACAAACTCGCCTGTTGCCAACTTAATATAAATAATACAGACTATAGATGCGTGCGGACATAGTGGTATTTTTCATCCATTTCGCGTTGGATGTCCAAGTCAAAAATGCGTTTCATTCCGGTGGCTTTCACCGCGGCAGGCATCCCGGCCAGCAACGTGTAGGGCTCAACATGAGAGAAATCCTTGTTCACCAAACTATTGGAGGCAACGATGGTATTGTTGGGCACGACAGCACCTTTGGTGAAGGTGGTGCGGTTGCCGACCCAAATGTCCTCGCCGAGGATGATGGGTTTGGTCAGCGGCGCAATCTCCCCGTCGCGGTTGAGGTTCTGTACATAGTGGAAGGTCGTGTCCATGAACTGGCAATCCCAAGCGGCCCGCACGTTGCTGCCGATGACAATCCGCTCGAAGCAGAATATCTTGAGGTTGGAGCCGATATAGACGTCGTGTGCGCCGAACTCCAGGGTGGCATTGTCGGAAACCACCACGTATGAGCCGTGTCCGAAAGTGGCAGGACCATTAAAGATGACCGTGCCCCGGACCGTCCAGATGCACTGCTGGATGGCAGTATCGACGTAAAAATCATTCTTCCCGATTCTGATCATTCCCGGGGAGACTGGCCCGTTGATGACAATCCGGCCCGCGAGACTGCGGAAGGTCACTTTCCCGTACAGCCAGACCGGAAGCTTCCAGGCCACCGCAAAGGGAAACACTTTGAAATTAAACCAAATGGTTTTGATGACGTTGATGGTTCGTATGATGTACAGGAGGGTTCGCATGTTAGTTTCAAGTTTCAGGTTTCAGGTTTCAGGTAGTGAGACAAAATTTTGCGTCTCTACCGTCCGAAGAGTTCGGTTTCGACCAGTTCGCAAATGATATGTCCGATCATGATGTGGCTTTCCTGGATACGTGGCGTGTCGGTGGAGGGCACGTTCAGGAGGACCTCCGCGTAATCCTTCATCCGGCCGCCGGTCTCGCCGGTCATGGCGATAATGTGCACGCCCATCTCCTTAGCCACTTCAAAGGCATTGAGGATGTTCTTGGAGTTGCCGGAGGTGGAGATGCCCACGATGACATCGCCGGCCTTGGCGGTGCCGCGCAGAAGGCGCGAGAAGATAAGGTCGTAGCCGTAGTCGTTGCCCACGGCGGTGAGGTAGGAGGTGTTGCAATGGAGGGCTTCGGCGTTGAGCGGCGGCCGGTCGAAGTAGAAGCGGCCGGAGAGTTCGGCGGCGAGGTGCTGGGCGTCGGCCGCGCTACCGCCGTTGCCGCAGAAGTGGACTTTTCCGCCGCCGCGAAGGGAGGCGGTGACGAGGTCCGCGGCCTGCTGGATGCGGACCAAAAATCTGGGGTTCTCCAAAATCGCCTGCTTGACAGCGATGGACTGGCTGATGGACTGGGGGATGCGGGGGTTCATATTAGTGGTTAAAGGTTAAAAGGTTGAAAATCAAAAATAAAATGTAGTCTATTTCGTTAATTCATTCATCACTTTCGTGAATGTGGACCAAGCGTACTTTTTCTTTTCTTCGGATACATTCCGTTCGAATTCTGTCTGTTTATTTTCTGTGAAGAATCGGTGCAGGGCACCTGCAATTTGCTGAGCATCAGGTTCGACAACATAGCCGATTTTGCCATCTGGAACAATCTCGGGCAGTCCGCCGACATTGGTCACCAGCATCGGTTTCTCGAAATGGAAGGCGATTTGGGTGACGCCGCTCTGCGTGGCGGTCTTATAGGGCTGTGCCACGATGTCGGCCGCGCTGAAATATCGGTTGACCTCCCCGTCCGGAATGTAGTCATTGAACAACAGGACCGTGTTGTCCAGCCCGTTCTTCTTTATCTGCCGCATATACGGCGCGGAATCTCCGTAGAATTCCCCCGCCACAATCAATTTCACGTCAAGTTCGCGCATTTGTTCATCAGCAAACGCATCCAAAAGAAGATCCAAGCCTTTGTAAGCACGGATGAAACCAAAGAAAAGCACATAACGAGAATCCGGATCAAGGTTCAGCAGAGAAAGAGCTTGTTCGCGAGGAAGACGCTCACCATAGTGATCGTAGATCGGGTGCGGGGAGAACCGCTTGGGACACTCTCTTTTGTCGAAATGCTCGATGTCATGCACTACGGATTCCGAAAGAGCCATAAATCCGTCCATGCTTTTCACGAAATACGGCGGCAGGATCTTGTCGAGGAAATTGGGCTCGTGCGGAATCATATTGTGGACCAAAGCCAATATACGGGTATGACGGTTGCAGCTCACTTGCCTTGCAACGGTACCCATGCAGGGTGCCATGAACGACATCCAATAGGCGAAAACCAACACATCCGGGCTTTTCTGGGCGATCTCACGCCCCACCTTGAACCAGTTGATCGGGTTGTAGGAGTGCACTTTCCGTACAATGTTCAGGTCTTTCGGGGCCGGGTCCGTGCTGTATTGGGTCTTGCCGGGGAACAGGAAATCGGGATACTGGCGGGTGAAGGTGTAGATTTCCACCTCATGTCCTTGGTTCTGGTATTCGCGGGCGAGGCGTTCGTTGAACGCCGCCAGTCCACCACGATAGGGGTATGCTGTTCCGAGAATGATGATCTTCATTACGATAGGTTTTTGAGCTGCAAAGATAGTGAAATTTCGGTTACTATCGTGCAGTCAATTACTCATTGAGCAATCGACCCATTCGATTCGTAATCATCTGAATGTATGCAGTTTTCATTTCTTGAGGGAGAAAAGACTGTTCGATAAATGTAAACCAGTCGTTTTTAATGGCACGATACTTCCGCAATATGTTTTGGAACACCTTTTCTTCCAAACCGCTGTTTGCCACTGCTTTGTGGAAATCCTGAAGCGTGATTTTTTTCTTTTTGGCATTCAGAGTCAGAGCCAGCTCCTCTGTGTCCGAGGGCATTACCAACAACGTGTTCAACAAATCATATGCGGGAGCAAGTTGAGGATTGCCTTGAACAGGAGCATAGAGTGAGAAGTTCTTAAGATGCATATCGCTGTTGCCTGTAATCCAAGAGAACAGCACCATTTCCCAAAAACGAGCTAAATCCAGTTTAGGGGCAGCAGAGTATCGCATGATGAGTTTTGCAATCTGCTCGTAAGAGCCACGGTACTTGTTTTCTGTCAGCTTTTCAGAGAGTTGGCACATATCCTCCATCGGAATCTTTTCGCCTTTCGCTGCCCGATCGATTCTGCGTGTCAAGTAACACAATCGTCCATCGGCAAAGCGCACAAGCGTGTGCGGAACAACCTGTATTTTAGCGATTTCTGCCAAATGCATCGTTAAATCTTCCAATTCCGGCAAATTAGAGTATAGTTCGGTTTGAGGCTTTAGAATGAATCGCCCCCACAATCCTACAATAGTGAAACGGGACTCGTGCTGCAGCTTCTCAATATCCATGGACAACTTTGCCTGTACACCCGTCACGGCCGTCTGGCTACGCACCACCTCCTTCGCCAACTCCTTGATTTCAGAATGATGATATGGAAATCCTGGAACAGCGGTCGTCCCAAAGAAACGCTTTGAGCATTGAGGATGATAATCCACCATTCCCTTTTCTAATTCCTTATAACAACACAAACAATTTGCCATACACTAATCCTTTTGCTGGTCCGTAATATCCACAATGCTTACCGCGCCAATGCAATCTTTGCAGCAAGCCAACAACAGAGACATTCTGTCTCGCGGGTTGATTTTCCAGTTGGCTTGGGCTATGTCTAACAACCAGCCTTCAGGAATGAGGCCGTCGAAAAAAGGGAACAGATTATCGCTCGTAAAGAGCCTGGCTTGTAACGGCATCGTCAAACTAACGGGCATACCACTTTCGGCAATATACGTTTCCAAATAGACAAACGTATAACCGTTTTCGTCTTCTGTAAGGATTCCTGCCAGTTTATCCTGAAAATAGACCTCCGCCTGTTTCATACTTCACTCCTTTCTTTTTTCACAGGGCCCAGCTCCGCCCCGAACATTTCCAGCACTTGGTTCACTTTGTCCATCCGCAAGGTGGGTTTCCCTTGTTCCAAATCACGGACAAAACGAAGCCCAACCCCGGATTTTTCCGACAGATCCACTTGTGTCAGATGATACAACTTTCGTTGTTCCTTCACAAACTTCGACAATTTCGATTCATTCATAATTATATGTTTTCGGGTATAAAAACGATGTTTCTTAGTAAATTATACCCGAAAGCATATAATTCAAGATTCTTATCTGTTTTTATACCTTTTCGGGTGCAAAAATAAGAAAAATATGTAACCACCCGTTATTTTTCGTACTTTTGCCGTTTCTAATTTTTTTGAAATAAAAAAACAATAGAAATATGAAACCGATTCTGAAGAAAACTTTAATCCACGGAGGTATCATCCTCTTTTTCTTCCTCGTGGCCGCCATCTACATGGCACCCGTATTTGACGGGAAAGACATCCAACAAGGGGACACATTGAAATGGAAGGCCATGGCCAAAGAGCAACATGACTTCCGCGATAAGACTGGAGAATATACCACCTGGACTAGCTCCATGTTTAGTGGCATGCCATCTTACCAAGTGACCACCCTCCCCTCCAAATCCGTCTTTAGCAAAATAGAGAATGTTCTGAATTTAAACTACATAGGATATGGCGGAAACATCGGCATCATCTTCCTCTACCTTCTCGGTTTCTATGTGGCACTGTTAGCCTTGGGTGCGTCCCCATGGCTCAGCCTTTTGGGCGCGTTGGCTTTCGGATTGGGAAGCTATAACATTATTATCATCGAAGCCGGCCACCTTACAAAAGCATACGCGATGTCCATGATGGCCCCCATCTTAGGTGCAATGCTCCTCATCCTGAAACGCAGGAAATACCTCTGGGGAGGCATTCTGTTCGCACTTGCCTTAGGCATCCAAATCGCCTGCAACCATATTCAAATCACCTATTACACCATGCTGATTGGCGTCATCCTGGGATTGGTGTATTTGGTTTATGCCATCAAAGACAAAACTTTCAAACCGCTTCTCATCGGACTGGCAGTGATGTTGGTTGGAGCCGCCTTTGCCATTGGAGTCAATGCGCGCGCACTTTTTATCAATCAAGAATACGTGAAATATACCATGCGCGGCGGATCGGAAATTACGGTCACGCCTGAGGATCTCTACAAAGACGGCGAACCGAAATCCATCGCCGCCTCCGACGGTTTGGACATTGATTATGCCTACAGCTGGAGCTACGGAAAAGGAGAGACCTACACGCTGTTAGTGCCCGGCGCATACGGCGGCGGCTCCGGCGAGACCGTCGGCACGGACTCCGAGTTCTACAAGAACTTCCGTCAGAAACAGGCTCCGCTCTACTGGGGCGACCAACCCTTCACCTCCGGCCCGGTCTATTTCGGCGCTATCGTCATCTTCTTGTTTGTATTAGGGCTTTTCGTGGTGAAAGGCCCCGAACGCTGGTGGATTCTACTCGCCACCATCCTCTCCATTTTGATGGCTTGGGGCAAAAACTTGATGGGTTTCAATAGCTTCCTGTTCTACCATTTACCTCTCTACAACAAGTTCCGCACCCCGTCCATGAGCCTCGTAATGGCCAACGTAACCATGGTGCTCCTGGCTATCTTCGCTTTGAAAGCCATCTTCGACAAGGAAAATCCGGTTGACAAGAAGAAACTGAACCTCGGCCTTTACATCTCCACGGGCATCACGGCTGGCTTCATCCTGCTGATGATGGCGCTGTCGGGCAGTTTTTCCTTCTCCGGCGCCAGCGACGTGCAGATGGCCGCACAATATGGCAACCAGTGGGACATGATCCAAGATGTGCTCATCAAAGACCGCAAAGCCCTCTTCATGGCGGATTCCTGGCGTTCGCTCATCCTGATTTTAGTGTCCGCCGTCTTCCTGTGGCTCTACATCAATGAGAAAATCAAACAATCCGGCATCATCATCGGTGTTTTGGCCTGCTTGGTGTTGTTCGACCTGTGGGGTGTCGATCGCCGCTACCTCAACGACTCCAACTTTGTGAGTGAAAAACGTATCAAGCTCAAACCGTCGCAGACCGACCAGCTGTTAGACCAGTACGCCGCGCAGTTCAAGGACGAGGACTACCGCGTGTTCGACCTCTCGGTGAACACCTTCAACGACTCCTACCCGTCTGCCTACCACCACCAGATTGGCGGCTACAGTGCAGCGAAACTGCGCCGCTATCAGGACATCATCGACTTCTACCTCTCCCGCCATATCAACATGGAGGTACTCAACATGCTGAATACACGGTATATTGTGACTCCCGGCCAGAACGGCCAACCTATGGTGCAGCGCAACCCTGAAGCTTTGGGCAATGCTTGGTTCGTCAACGAGTACAAATTGGTGGATGATGCCAACGCGGAGATTCTGGCACTGAATGAGTTGAACTCTGCCGACACAGCCGTCATCGACAAACGTTTCGCCGAGATGGTGCAGGGCAAGAACCTGGAACGCGACAGCAACTCGGTCATCGTGATGGAGCACCAGAAACCGTACAACCCCGACTATGTGGTCTATAAGAGCAAGTCTTCCAAAGATCAGTTAGCCGTTTTCTCGGAGGTCTATTATGCCCCCGACTGGCGCGCTTACATCGACGGCAAGCCAGCCGACTACTTCCGCGCCAATTACATTTTGCGTGCCATGGTGATCCCTGCCGGAGAGCACAAGATTGAATTCAAGAATGAAGCGCCAATGATGCATAAATTGGATAAAATATCGGTACTTTGTTCCATTTTGTTTGTATTGGCTGTGGCAGGGAGTTTGGTTTGGTATTACAGAAAACCGAAAAAAGCCTAATCTCATGTTGTCCATTATCATTTGCACCTATAACCGAGAAAAGTTCCTCTACGATGCCTTGCAGCACGTGGCGGTGAATG
Organism: Bacteroidales bacterium; assembly: GCA_017527945.1. The sequence continues at coordinate 28,287 of JAFXPL010000039.1, forward strand.
ATTTTCCGACTGACCTATACGAAATCGTATTGGTGAACAACAACAGCACTGACAACACCGAAAACGAGTGCCGCCGATTCCAAAACGATTTCCCAAATGTTCAGTTTCGTTATTTTCTTGAAACCAAGCAAGGATTGTCGCACGCGCGCAACCGAGGCATTGAGGAAAGCTCTGGCGACATCCTCATCTTTTTGGACGATGATTCGTTTGTAAAGCCTGACTATCTACGGAATTTGCAAAAACAAATGGACAATCATCCAGAAGCGATGGCTTTCGGCGGGAAGATAACACCTCGTTTCGAAACGGGGGAAACACCAAAATGGCTTTGCAGATGGACCTATTCCTGGGTTTCGGCAATTGACAAAGGAGATGGGGTGGTCCTTTTTGAAGGATCTTCCTACCCCATTGGGGCCAATATGGGATTCAGGAAAGAATGCTTGAAACAATGTGGCAACTTTAACACCGAATTAGGACGCACTAAAAAGAATTTGATGGGCGGGGAAGAAAAGGATATTTTCAATCGTGTCAAAGCTCAAAATATGCTTATCTTCTATTTCCCCGACATACAGGTTGAGCATGTAATTCCACCGCAACGTACTACAAAGGAATACATTGGCCGAATGGGGCAAGGTATCGGCATGAGCGAACGATTACGCTGCCTGAACATCGGGAGAAAAGCCTTGTGGAAACGCTATTTCGCCGAATTCGTGAAATGGGGTGCTTCGATTATGCTTTGGTTGTTCTACACCATCAGTTTTCGTCCCACAGTCGGGAACATGTTGCTTCTATTCCGTTGGAACGTGACGAAGGGATTGTTGGGGAAGTAACTAGCTCTCAACGAGGACAACGGACAAAACATGCCAAAGGTGCATCCTGCGATTATATTTCGCGACATCATATGTAGCCGTGACTGGTTGACGCGGACATTGAATTAAGCCATTTAACATAGTCGAAATCGTCATAGTATTTTTCCAAAGCTTAATAAAAAAAACAAGAAATAATAGCTTCGTTACTATCGTAATGGATTGTATCCCCCCAAAACTTCTCCACAATCTCCTTCTTCTTCATCAGATCAATCGTATAATCCTCTTTTTCTAAGCAGGAATACAATTCATCAAAGCTGAAGACCTTTTTTCCCACCACATTTTCATCAAACGGATAATAAAAATCCCTATCTTTAACATATTCCTCATAATCATACAGATAAAGTATGACATCTTTACCCTCCATCAAAACATAATCATACAAAACGGACGAATAATCTGTAATCAGCACATCTGTATAGGCGAGAATAGGGTAAACATCAGCCTTTGAATCCACCAAAACGACATTTGAGTATTGGTCAACATGGTCAACTATCGTGTTAGTGTGGGGTTTCAGGATTAGCAGTGATTCTTTCTCTTGCAACAACCCATTCATTTTCCCCAAATCAAAACTCTGGACAAAGAGATCCCGCTGCGAGTCACGCCAAGTTGGCATGTATATGAACACCTTTTTATAGTCTTTCCCAGCGATTTGTGCGATCACCCTTTTAGTAGATTCGTTTTCGAAAGAGGCAATGTGCGCCTTTCGGTCTTTCTCGTTACAAGTTAGGATTTCGTTACGCGGATACCCCAATTCCAAACAACGAGATTGTTCTATCCTAAATGCAGAAGTGAACATTTCAGATTGAAAAGGGGTGGAAGAAAGAAGCCACCCTGGTCTTCTAAAACATTCCGGATGATAGAAAATCTCCTTGAACTTTCTCTCTTGGTATCGTTCCGCCAATTTACCGGAAACGATGTTAAACTCTGTTCTTTTTAACCCAATTCCATGCCATAAATCCACACATATAGCACCGCCTGAAAAGGCAAACATAATATCAGAGGTGTATGCGTTAAAAAACCAATACTTAGAAGTCAATGCATGCCAAACACCTTTGGGACTTAAAACAAAATATGCTTTCAATCCGTAAGAGCGAATTTCCTTGACGGTTTGCCTATTAAAAGAGAGCCATGCAGCATCAAGGTCTTGTCTATGCTGTTGGCAATAAATAAAAAGATATTTTGCATTATCGGTGAATGAATAACGATAACTACCAAAAGCCAATTTGTTTTTGTTTCTAATAAACAAAAAAGAGAATGGATAGAATAAATAAGAGACAAAATATCCTAAAAACTTCATATCTCAAGCATCATTATTTTTAATTTTCACATCGACCACTTGCCCTGTAAAATCGCTCAAAAGTGTACACAGCGATGCCCGAGCCACATCATTTGCCTTCAACAATGTATTATCTGGCTCAATACCAAAATTTTTAACTCTCATAGGAGTTTTGGTCCTTTCGGGATTAATGACATTTACTCGAATCTCATCTTGATCCCATTCTTGGGCAATTGCCTGCATGAAGTTCACAACAGCGGATTTCGTGGAAGAGTAAATGCTATAAAAAGCCCTTCCTCTAGTATAGGAGCTGGAAGTATAAAGTAGCAGTTGCCCCTTTGATTCTTTTAGGTATGGATAAGATGCTATGGCTACGTTGACCATACCATTGTAGTTAGTTGCAATAATAGTGTCAATAAAATCATGATCCATTGTAATCAAAGGTTCCCTCGATAAAATTGCCGCACTGTTTACGATATAATCGATATGGTTATGAGTTTGTGACGCCACCGATTCTAAAGCAGAGGTGACAGATTTATAATCTGAGATATCAGTGGAGGTAGTAGAGCGGGAAAACGAGAACACTTTTGCACCAAACTGCTCAGCTATGCGCACCAATTCGGCACCGATACCTGAATTGCCGCCAAAAACCACCAGTACCTTTTTCCGCAACTTTTCAAAATCAACACCAAGGGGGGCACAAGTAGATCGTAACTGAAAGAGCTTGTCCATAAGGAATGTGTCCTCCTTGTAAGTCAGTTTCATATTAGACTCAGCACCAGACACAACATAGACAGGTTCATTAGGCAAATACTTGACTACCGTACCACAATCGTCCGTACACACGAAGTCTGGATCTTGAAGAGCTAGTTCATAAGCATTTTCGATAACAGAAAGTTTGAAGGCCTGCGGTGTCTGCCCTCGTCGCAGAAAGTTACGATTGGGTATACTGGTTATTTCATCCCCAGAATCATTTACTTGAATAATTGTGTCTGTTGCAGCCACAGCAACATCAACCGCATTGTACTTGTTCAACGCTAAAACAACTTCGTCAATGATTTGTGGATTAATAAGTGGTCTAACGGCATCGTGAAAAATCAAATTCGTGTTGGGATGATGATTATATGCCTTTATAGCGGAAATAGATGATTGGTAACGTTCTTTTCCGCCTTTCAAGATTTTCTTTAACTTTTGCCATTGATTCCTTAGAACAATCTCCTCCATCATGTTCACATAATCAGGATGAATCACAACAGCAATCTCGTCGATGAGATGATGATGATTAAAGGCATCAATGGTATGTTCAATGACCATTTTGCCCGCGACCTTAAAAAACTGCTTTGGGGTTGCACTACCTAATCTGCTTCCTGTTCCGCCGGCTAAAATGACGGCGACATTCTGACTTTGCTTATTGTCATGTACCATATTCATTGCTTTGTCATAATTCAATTCAAATCAACGGATCCCTGCCAACATCAAAAGGCATTCCTAAGACCATTCTACGCGGCAAAGATACAACTTTTTCTTTTTTACAGCTTCTCGAAGTATGAATTCCTCTTCGGGAACATCAACAAGGTGAACTATACTATGTATACGATATCATTAATATGGGTTTCTCGTTTCTCCTCGGGTGGGATTTCCAGATAATCCCCGTAATAATCTGTTAACACTTTTTCAATCCGATTTGGGGCCGAAAACGTAAGACCTTCAAATTGAATTTCTTTTGTCGGAACATAATCACCGTAATGCTTTTGTAGTCGAAAATCGTCTACGGCCATCTCATTCATTCTTAAATCATTGTCAAATAAGTTATTCAGAACATCCACGCAATATTTTGCAATCCATACAATAGGGAACAGCATATATGCGATTAAAACCGAAAAATTAAATGATTCGAAGCAATGAACTCTACGAAAACATCTTCCATACAAGGGTTCTAGCCACCGGCTAAACCGGACATCCCCTTTCACCAATTGAAAGATATCTATCCATATTCCTTTGTGTTTTCTCCTACCATGGGAATAGTCCATTTTGCCACTTCGAGTCACCTCCGAATTTAAGTCCACAATTCGAGTAATTGTATATGGGAAGTTTTTCTCCGTGCGAGTGTTCTGTACAATGAACTGTTTGGGGAGTTCTTTTGGTGCGATAGAAAGAAAGCGATCGTAGTCTTCTTTCATCATTGAAATATCTAAATCATCATCCCAAGGAATGAACCCTCCATGCCGAACAGCGCCTAACAATGTACCATAATCAAGCCAATAGGGAATATTATGTTTTTTACAAATCTTATCAACCTCAACCAATATTTCCAACATTCTCAATTGCGCTTTCCTGAGCACGGTGTTTTCCCCATTATATTTCGAATAATCTTCCATAATAGCATGTTTATTGCTTTAATTATTCATCACAAGACAATTGAAACAAAATAATCGCTAAATATTCGGTTTAATTATACTATCAATCAACAAATTCGCCACTTTTTCTGCTTCGTCCAAAGGAACTATCTTGGGAATGGCAATGTCAAAACGATCTCTCACCTTCTTGAGAAGTTCATCTGTATAAATCAAATTTCCATCCTCCACATTTTCAACTCCATCACAGTATATCGAACTCCTATTCACTTGTTCCATTTCCTCCATAGTATAACCAGGATAAAAGTAGCCCCTCACCCCATTACAAGAAGCATCTATGATAAAAGGATAACCGCCAATATGACCATCAACACCTGGAACATGAATCTTGACGGCTTTCTTTTCACGAATAACACTCAATATACTATGAATAATATCGAAATTGCTCGATGCATTCATCATGTTGCGTTTCTGATCCGTTGGCATAGAAATTTCGCACGCCCTGTAAATCTCATCGTGATTGACATCCAGTTCCTTGCCTTGGCACTTGATACTAAGCAACAGCCTTACTCCTTCTGTATGTCCTTCTTTACTAATTACCACATCGTGGAAATGACTAGCGACAAGAGTGACATCAATATCATTTAGATTATTAACACCGAACTTCTCTGCCACATAAAATTTCATACGAGGAATCAGATGGTTCAGATTACCACTACCAAAATCAAAGAAAGGCATACCAGCACTCTTTAACCAAGGAATCACAGCATCAGAATAAGAGGTGTTAATACTAATGGCATTACAATCTGCATTTCCGTAAGCCTCCATGATGTTCTTGCTCAGAAGAACAGACATAGGTGTCCAAATCCCATATGCGCGGAGGGTGGACCAAGAAATGGTGCCATATTTCAATCCAGAATAGAGACGGCTGCTATTCACAATGAAGTCTGGTTGAATCTTTCGCAAAGCAGCCTCAATGGAAGCAACGTCCTTGAAGTCACAACCGCCTTCGACCACAATCTCACTGCGCATCTGCCTGCGGATAGTTGCTGCTGTACGGATGATATTCACATCCTGCTGCATTTTCTCAGCGTTGCGACCAACTACAACCAGCTTTAACTGTGGGTCTGCTAAAGATGCCAAATAATCAAGCAGATAGCATCCAACACTACCCAGGCCAAAGATGGCAATGGTTATTTTCTCACCTCCGTCTAATTTCTTCTTAAGGAGGTTCAACTTCTCGTTTAACGTCTTCATTTGCTTAATGCTTTGATAGCCTCACGGTAGTCTGCCACAGTGTTGCAGTTGAACCAGAGGTTGATTCTTACTATATCTAATTGCGAACTTTTATATGCGCCAAAATACTTTTGGATTATCTCCAAATTAGTTCCCTGTTCCTGTTCAGGAGTCAAGAACTGACAAATTTCCCTAACCCTACTGGGGTTCATAAACTTCCACATCTGTCCGGAATTATAGATAGCCGTGAAAGGTTCATGGATCTCCAAGCAAGAGTGGCTGGTGTCGTAGATATAATGAGGATAGTTACTGGCATCAAAATAGAGCGCAACTGCCTTGTTGGAAAGGATAGGTTCATTATTCACAGATATGACATCTTTTGGGGAGGTGATGATTTTCTCTACACTCTCAGTATCAAAGAATAAATCCCCCTCTATGAAGATGATCTCGTCAGCTTGTTTCGAAATCACTTCAATTCCTTTGAGTAAACTATAACCTGAACCATAATCATGATAGTGGTCATTATAAACCAGTTTCATCTTATGGTTCACACCCTTCATCTCATTGCGGATGAACTTTTCCAAGTCCTCATACTTGTAACCGCCAACCACAACAATCTCGTCAACTAGGTCAAAAGCCTTATGAACTTGCAAACTAATCAGTGAGTTGGCTGGAATGTCCTCATAGTAAAGGCACTTCAACACATCTTCTTTTGTATCTTTATTGAAGCGGCTGGACATACCAGCCACTGTGATAATGAGACTCTTCATTACTTTTCAATTGATGCAACGCACATATCAAGGCCCTTATCAAGTGTAATGATAGGAGTCCAGTCAGTACGAGTACGAATCTTTTCAGTGTTAAGTATTCTACGTTCAGGATCTGAACTGCGATAACCATCGAAGATAATCTCTGGTTTGGGCAATCCCATCTTCTCCGCAATCTTGTAAGTGAGGTCAATAATGGTGATTTCCTCGTCAGTAGCCACATTATAAACAGTACCATCCAGTGCCTTTTTTGAGTTAATAAGAGCTATTACTGAACGGCAAGAGTCGATGTTATGCAAGAACGCACGACGGTTTTTCTTGGAATTCTCCAGTAGAGTTACAGAGCCTTTCTCAAGCAATTCATTGATGATATGCGGAATAATGTGCTTTGCAAAACGCTCGTGTTTACTATACACGTTAGCAAAACGGATGGAGCATCCCTTTATCTTGCCTTTATCTACGGCATCCTTCATAAAGAACTCCGTCATCAGTTTTCCACAGGCATAGCTGGTACGCTGGCTATGTTCTGCGGTTGACATCATCAGGTAGTCACTCTCGCGAACGCCACCATTCTCTTTCCAAGACTGCATAGAATAGACCTCACTCGTAGAGCAGTTGATGTAAGTGTCAGCCTTAACACGGATGGCCTGTTCCAAAAACGACTTCATAGAAATCACATTGGTCTCCCATGTGTGCTCAACCTCGTAGAAGTGCTCTGTATGTACCACGGCAGCACAGTTGATGTATACCGTTCTGTCGTATGCACCCTTTTCACGTAAAACCTGTTCTTCAATGGCCTTCATCTGGTCTGCATTGTTGATGTCGTATTCATAGAACACGAATCCGGGATTATCAAGATAATCCTTAATGGTGTCTATTGAACTTGCAAAGAAGTTATCAAAGCCTATAATTCGGCTATCTTTCTCTGCCTCTAATATTTGTCTCACAAGCTCGCCACCGGTCATTCCGGACGCGCCACTTAAAACATACAGACTTTTCATATTCCTAATGTTAATCTATCTTTATAAAAATCATCTACATTATCACTGAACAGTATTTGCTCTTCTTTCACATCATACCATACACAACGATGTTCGTAATTGCCACTCTCTACATCCAATATGCCGTATTGGGCGTATGGATTATGGTTTCGAGGTTGTCCGACGGAACCAGGATTGATAAAGATTGTGCGTCTCTTATTACGGTAGGTTGCATCATCAAAAGCAAAAAAATGCTCTACGTAATGTGGAACGTGTGAGTGTCCGCTGATCACATAATTGTATTCCGCAAAACGCTCATCATTCATCTTATCAATGCCTAACTTGCCCCAGTAAGGGTCATCCAGATTGCCATGCACGAACAGGAATGATTTCCCATCTATCTGGCACTTCTGAAAACCAGCATGTTCCATCTCCTTATCCAAGTAGTTTTGAGACGCTGGAGTAAGAATTGAATTAGTGTATTGCAGTACTGTCCTACCTCTGTCTGTGGCAAACCGTTCAAGGCTTCCGCCAAAGATGGAATACTCATGGTTTCCCCATAAGTTTACCAACAATGGCTTGTCTAAGCCTTTTGCCATCTCAATGATCTCATTGGGGCGTGGGCCATAATTGACCAAGTCTCCAATAATGGCATAAGTATCTACTTTGCCTATAGCAGAGATATCAGCAAGAACAGCCTTGAAAGCAGTTACGTTGGCATGAATGTCTGAAAGAATGACAATTCTCATTTGCTTAAGAACTGCATTAAAGCTTCTTTGTTCTGGACAGGAGTGGTAGTAGGACGGCCAAGGTCTTTTCGGTTGCCCTTCTTCACCTTAATCTCAAGCAAAGCCGGACTCTCAAAGCTGTTCACCTTTGCAAGAACACTTTCAAGTTCTTCCTTACCATCCACACTATAAGTTGTCTTATAGCCAACAGCCTTTGCAACAGCAGGTAGGTCAATCTTCAAACCAACTGTAGGCTGACCACCAACAGAGTCATGAGCGCCATTGTTGAACACCACATGAACATAATTCTTTGGTGCCTTATTGGCTACAATAGCCATACTGCCCATGTGCATAATAGCAGCACCATCACCATCAAAGCACCACACTCGACGCTCAGGCTGCGCAAGGGCAATACCCAAGGCAATCTGAGAGGCGTGCCCCATAGAACCCACTGTCAAGAAATCTCTCTCGTGACTCTGATTCATAGCAGAGCGGTACTCGAACAGTTCCCGACTAATCATACCCGTGGTAGAGACAATGCAATCCTTCTTACCGAGGGCAGCTGCTACCGCCTGAATTGCCTCCTCACGAGACATCGTGAGGTCATTCACCTCAACGTTCTGGAGTTTGTAATCCTCAAAGGTATCCTTCTCAATCACCAAAGCAAAGACTTCCTTGTTAGCAAGGGCTTTGGAAGCTTTGTCAATCTGCTTTGCAGCTTTGTCTTCTTCTTTAGAGAGAACTTCATAGTTTACACCCATCACATTCAACAGACCGGTAGTCACCTTGCCTTGCTTTATGTGCTGCGGTTCATCGTGAACGCCAGGACGTCCGCGCCAGCCAATCAATAGAAGCACGGGGATGTTATACACTTCGGGGTCGGTCAACGAAGCCAAAGGATTGATGACATTGCCCTCGCCGCTGTTCTGCATATAGACACAACCGGGCTGTCCAGTGGCAAGATAATGACCAGCGGCTAAGCCCACAGCAGCTCCTTCGTTGGCAGTGATGATGTTATGCCGGGCATCAAAATGGTCTGTAATATAAGCACATACGTTCTTCAACAGGCTATCAGGCACGCCTGCAAAATAATCGATGCCGTTTACTCTCAATTTCTCTATAAAAAAAGCAGGAGATATCATCGTAACTATTTTTTGGTGCCAGGAATAAGATTCAGGATCTGCTTGATGGGCATGCAGTATTGCTCTGAAGCTTCAAGGCTTCTGCTATTTACAAGAATGCTTTCCGCGCATTTCACCATTGCAGGATAGGCACTACGAAGCATGTGGTTGGCATAGATGACAATATTGATTCCCCATCCTGACAACACCTCTTCCGTAAATTGGTTATATGTAGTAGGCACAGCCACTATAGGGGTATGAATATCCTTTTCTCTGAAACGTTGACAGAACTCCTTGATGTCCATACCATCTTTGTTCTTGCTATGAATCATCACACCATCGGCACCAGCAGCTACGTATGCGAAAGCACGTTCCAGAGCATCTTCGACTGGCTTGCCGGCAATAAGGCTTTCGATGCGGGCAACAACCATAAAATCCTCCGTGATCTGGGCGTTTTTACCCGCCTTGATCTTGGTACAGAATCCTTCAATGGTATCCTGCGTCTGCACAGCATCCGTGCCAAACAGCGAGTTCTGCTTCAGTCCCACTTTATCTTCAATAATAACAGCGGAAATGCCCAATCGTTCCAATGTGCGGACTGTGAACACAAAATGCTCCACTTTTCCGCCTGTATCGCCATCGAAAATGACAGGTTTGGTGGTCACCTCCAATGTGTCATTCAAGTCATGCAAACGAGTAGTAAGATCAACTGCTTCGATGTCAGGTTTACCCTTGCTAGTACTATCAGTGAGAGACGACGCCCACATGCCGTCAAACTCCCTATGTTGTCCATTCACATCAACACCAGTATGCTCGGCAATAAGACCTGTCAATCCATTGTGCGATTCAAGAATACGCACAATAGGTTTTGCCGAGATCAATCTGCGAAGAGTAGCAAGTCTCGCTTGTGGGGTGACACCTAAAGAATCAATCGCTTCTTTCAACCCAGAAGCGGAAATGCCTTGGGTATAGGGGATTTCTATCACTTTGCCCCCAAGGGATTCCATCACTTTGAATACCTCGTCACGTAAATATTTGTCAGTTCCCTCTTTCCAATCATCGCCATGGATGATGAAATCCGGCTTGTATTTGACAAGATTCGGCACATAGCTCCACTCATCTTGAGGGACAACACAACTTACACCTTTGATGTTTTCGATGACATTCTTTCTCTGATTATAATTTAGATATGGGAGACGTTTATGCGTGGTAATGGCTTTGTCGGTATATAAGCCAATCATCACATCCCCATATTTGGCTCCTTCATTAATGATGTTAATCAAACCAGGATGCATGATATCTCCAATCATCCCAAGGTAAACCGTTTTTTTCTTTTCCATTTTCCTCCTTACTGTTTCACAAAAGCATATAGTCTTCCTTTTGCGGTTATATTTGTTAATTAACTTATTTTCTATCCCCGCGTCTACTTGTCACGAAAGATACGCGGCGGCAAAGATACAAATATTTTCTAAAGATTACTTTAACCAACTTACTCTATAAAAACAAACTTTCGTATGCAACGCCAATACGTCCTCCGGCACCACCCATTCAACGTGTAATTGCAGATAAACGCACGGACAAACGGATTATTCCATCCAATTTCATCGTAGCAATCAGAATATTCGGTCTTTATTATTTTCTCCATCTTCTCAAAATATTCCCTATTCCTATGACGCGCGGCAAGGCACATCCGGCTTTTCGTCATGTAAGTCACCATCCTACGCGCCAACTCCTTATACTCTTGCTCTTTGTCGGAGAAAAAATCTTCCACAACACGCACCGATTCCAAAGACTGGTTCCATAGGTCAGTCTTCGGATTATTGGAGGTCTCATACATATACGACTCTTTGTTTATACAGTTATAATAGTATATATGTTCGCTAATCCGAGCCACTTTTTCTGCATAATAGGCCAAGCGAGCCATTTGCTGCCAATCTTCCAAATTGTTCACCCCTTCTTCGGGCCGGGTATCATAGTCTCTATACAAACGAATATTGATCAACCTTCTCCACACAGCATGCGTACCTGATTTTGCTGACAATGTCTTCAAAAGCATTTCATGTTGATCACTGTACTTTGGCTCATATTGTTTTTTTATTCTGGATGGCAAGACTGTGTAGAAATTTCCCGTCACAATGTCCGCCCCCGTCTCCTCCTGCTTCTCCACCAGCAAGCGGATGGCGTCGCGATCGAGATAATCGTCCGAATCCACGTGCGTGACAAAAAGGCCGTTCGCCGCATCGAGCGCGGTGTTGCGAGCCGCCGCCAAACCGCGGTTCCGCTCGGGACGGATGATACGCACCTGACCCTTCCGTTCGGGATAATCCTCCATCACCCTCCGAAGAATCGCAATGCTGTTGTCTGTGGAACAGTCGTCCACAAAGATATACTCAAGATTGTCGTACGTCTGTTCAAATAGGCTCCGGGCGCACCGCTCTATGAACCGGTCCACCCTGTAAACTGGCACCAAAACGCTCACTTGATACATCATTCACCTGCTTTATATATTGATTCCAAGCTATTTAACAAGAAACCATACCAACAGCAACGATACAAATAATTCCCGCTCACCGCACCACCGTCACACTCGTGTGTATTCCCTGCTTTTTCCTGCCGTTGACGACACAGCGATACTCGATGGCGCAGTAATAGACCCCGTCAGGAAGACCGACCGCATCCCACGAAAGCTCCTTTGTGCCCGACTGGGTGTAAACCTGTTTGCCCCAGCGATTATAAATCATCATCTCCAAACTGACAAAATCCCCTTCCAA
>JAFXPL010000040.1 GCA_017527945.1 Bacteroidales bacterium
CGTGAAGGTGTTCCCCAACCCGGCGAATGACTTCGTCAATGTACAATGTACAATGTATAATGTACAATTAGGTGCGGATCTGCACGTGTTTGATGTGTATGGCAAATTGGTGCAGACCGTCCCGATGACGGGCGAGACCACCGCTATCAACGTCAGCAGTCTGGCCGACGGCATGTACTTCGTGCGCGTGACCACGGAAGCGGGCGATGTGACGAAGCCGTTCGTGGTGAAACGGTAGGGACGCGATGAATCGCGAATCTCGCGTAAATTCTTTATGACCATTGCAAAGGGGGATCCGGAAGGGTCTCCCTTTTTGGTTTCAGGTTTCAGGTTCTAAGAGCTGAGAACTGAGAACTAAGAGCAGAAGGCTTCTTTTCCGGGAACTAAACTTCCTAAACTTATTAAACCTACTAAACCTCCTAACCCATTAACCTAAAAATTGTATCTTTGCCGCCTCAAAAACGGATAGTACATGAAAAAAACATTCATACTCATCGCCATCACCGTGCTGACGGTTTTCCAGGCCCAGGCGGTGCTTAAGGAGAAAGACCTGCCGCAGACCTTGGGCGTGCTCCGCGCCGAGCTGACGCAAGCCTACAACGAACAGAAGGCCATGATGGCCCGATTCGAGAGCCGCAACGTGGAGCAGCACTCCCGCCTCGTGCGCATGATGCAGAACAGCAACCAGATAGCCCTGATGCTGTACTCGCAGAACGCCGACTTCACCCTCGACATGGCCTACGCCTGCCAAGCGGCCACCGAACAATACCGCAACCTCAAGCTCTACCACGCGCCCTACGACAAGATGAAGGAGCGCATCAACAGCGAAATCGAGCGCTACGATGCCCTCATCAAAACCCTGCAGAACCTGCCGCCCCGGATGCTGCCCAACGGCGAACTGGGCGGGCTGCCCGACTCCATCCGCGCCGCCCTCCCCAAAGTGCTGTTGGACACCGCCACCAAGAACCTCTACATCCTTGACGAACAGGCACTTGAAGACCGCGAAAAATGCGTGGAATACGCCACCGCACTCCGCGACAACTACAAAAAGATGCTCGAAAACGTGGAACTCGACCAAGAGCACTACGAAAAGGTGACCGAATGCATGGGCAAGCTCAACGCCTACGCCCTGTCGAAATACGAGGCCATCCAGAAAAACATCTTCGTGAACGGGAACAACTATTTCCAAACGCTCAAGCGGTTCCGCTGGCACGCCGCCCTCGCCAAGAAGGATGCCAACGACCGCTACAAAGCCTTCAGCCAGAAGTCGGAATGGCGCGGCCCGGTAATTCTCAGCATCAGCGTCTTCATGCTGACCTACATCATCATCGCCAGCCTGCTCAGCTACGCGGCCATGCGCTGGCTGCTGCCAAAGAGATGGCGCGAACATTTCAAGGACAACCACAAGCGGCCCTTCGTCACCCTTGCCTGCGGCGTGGCCATCTTCGCCATTTCCATCGCCGTCGCGCACTTCTTCGTGACGCAGAACTTCGTGCTCATGGCCATCCAGCTGATGACCTTCTTCGCCTGGCTCGTGGAGGTGATCCTCGTCTCCCTGCTCATCCGCCTCGACGACAGCCAGATCCGCGCCGGCGTGCGCTCCTACACCCCGTTCATCGGCATGGCCTTCCTCGTTATAGTGTGCCGCATCATATTGATACCTAACAATTTGGTAAATATAATCTATCCGCCTGTCATGCTGGCGTTCACCGTATGGCAGTTCTACGTGATGAAGCGCAAAATCGCCAAACTGCCCGACAGCGACATGGTCTATACCGTCATCTCCCTCATCGTGATGATCGTCTCCTGCGTGGCCTCCTGGGTCGGATACGTGCTCTTGGCCGTGCAGATCATGACCTGGTGGATGATCCAGCTGGCCGCCATCCAGACCATCACCTGCTTCTACGACATCGCAAAATGGTACGAACAGTACCGCCTCACACGCAAAATCCTCAAGTCCAAGGGCGAGACGGCGAACGACAAGGCCGACCTGAAAAAACAGTTCCAAAAGATGCAGCCCCGAATGGCCAAAGGCGAGTTCATCGGCCAGACCTGGTTCTACGATTTCCTCTTCAAGGCGTTGCTGCCCATCCTGGCCGTCCTCTCTGTGCCGGCCAGCGTCTATTGGGCAACCCGCATCTTCGAGATGTCGGCCCTCTGCCGCGAAATCTTCCGCTACGTCTTCCTCAACAGACCCGGCATCATCGAGTTGTCGCTCTTCAAGATGTGCCTGGCACTGGAGCTCTTCTTCCTGTTCCGCTACCTGCACTATGCCATCCGCGCCTTCTACAAGATGCTCCGCAAGCGCCGCAAGAAGGTGGATCACGGCATGAACAACGCCACCCTGATCAACAACGTCATCTCCATCCTGGTGTGGGGACTGTACCTCATCCTCTGCATGTTGATTCTGAAGGTCTCCGGCAAGGGCATCTCCATCGTGATGGCGGGCTTGGCCACCGGTCTCGGTTTCGCCATGAAAGACCTGTTGGAGAACTTCGTCTATGGCATCTCGCTCATGACGGGGCGCCTGCGCGTGGGCGACTACATCGAGTGTGACGGCGTGCAGGGCAAGGTCGATAGCATCAACTACCAAAGCACGCAGATTGTGACCCTCGACGGCAGCGTGATCGCCTTCCAGAATGCCACCCTTTTCAGCAAGAACTTCAAGAACCTGACGCGCAACCACGGCTACGTGCTGGTGAAGATCCCCGTGGGCGTGGCCTACGGCGTCAATGTGGAGAAAGTGCGCCAGATGCTGCTCAAGAGCCTCCAGCCGCTGATCGCCAAGAACAGCGCCGGCAAATACTCCGTCGATAACAAGCAGGGCTTCTCGGTGGTGTTCGACGACTTCGGCGACAGCAGCGTCAACCTCTATATCGTGTGCTGGATTCTGGTGGAAGACAAGGCCGCCGTGGTGGCCCAGATCAAGGAAATCATCTACAACACTCTGAATAGCAATCATATAGAAATTCCTTTCCCGCAGCAGGATATCTACATTCGTCATGTGGAAATGCCCCAAAAACGCATTTTCGGCAGCGAAGAACTGAACGCCAGCGTACCCCAAGACAACGAGAAGAAAGCATAAATGCTGGAACGGCTCGGACTTTTCGGACTCTTTATCGGCTGCCTGCTGTCGGCCACCATCATCCCCTTTTCGTCGGAGGCCCTGCTGACGGGTGCGCTGCTGCTCGACTATTCGCCGTGGACAGTCATTCTCGTGGCCACGCTCGGCAACACCATCGGCGGCATGACCTGCTATCTCTTAGGATGGCTTTGCAAATGGTCATGGATAGAGAAGTATCTGAAAATCAAGGAAGAAAAGCTTGCCAAAGCGCATCAAAAAGTCGAAAAGTACGGCTGCTTCGCCGCGTTGCTCGCCTGGTTGCCCGTCATCGGTGATGTCATCGCCGTGGCTTTGGGACTGGTGCGCACCCGCGTTTTGCCGACCACCGTCCTCATGTTCCTTGGCAAAGGCCTCCGCTACATGGCCGTTGCCGGACTCTTCACGATGCTAAACATCTAAACCGAATTATTCATGCTACTTGACATTGACTTTTACTTGTTAAACTTTGAACATTGAACCTTGAACACTGAACTTTGAACCTTGAACCTTGAACATGAGCATTAAAATCACCAAAGGATTGGACCTGAAGATTTCAGGTGCCGCACCTGACCGCGAACTACCTTTCACCCTGCCGGAGACGTTCCATATCCGGCCGGCCGATTTCCGCTGGCTGAAGCCGAAGCTCGAAGTGCGGGAGGGCGACCCCGTGCGCGTCGGGACACCGCTGTTCTGCGACAAGCAGGACGAGCGAATCGTGATCGTTTCGCCCGTGAACGGCACCGTGAAGGCCGTTGTGCGTGGCGAGAAACGCGCCATCGAGGCCGTGACAATCACCCGCGACACAGACGCGCCCACAGAGGCCAACCTGGATTTCAACAAGCCCACCGACCGCGACGGAATCCGTAATTTGCTGCTACGGCACGGTCTTTGGCCCTGCCTGCGACAGCGGCCCTTCTCCACCATTCCCAGCCCCGACAGCTCGCCGAAAGCCCTCTTCATCCCCTGCTTCGACTCCAACCCGCTGGCCCCGGACTTCAACGTGCTGCTACGAGGCGAAGGGGAGCATTTCCGGCACGGCGTAGGCATTCTGCAACGGGCGGCAGGCAACGTTTCCGTACATTTTTGCATGCGCGAAGGCATTGACAACCAAATATTTGAAAACATCGAACATATTGAGAAGCACTATTTCACCGGACCGCACCCTGCCGGCAACGTAGGCACGCACATCCACTTCATCGACCCGCTCGACAAAGGTGAAACAGTGTGGTACATCGATCCGCAGGAAGTCGCCCGTATCGGCCGCTTCTTCATGGAACACACGTTGCAGTTCCAGAAAACCGCCGCGCTGACGGGTCCTGCCGTCAAGAGCACCGGCTACTTCCACACGATTTACGGCGCGGACTTGTCCACATTACTCGTCGGCAACCTCAATCAGGAGAATGTCCGCGTCATCAGCGGCAGCGTGCTGAACGGCAGCAGGTTGGGCGACTACCCCACCCTCGCCTTCCACGATCGACAGCTTACGGTCGTCGCGGAGGGCGGCAAACGGGAAATTCTCGGATGGCTGCTGCCGGGACTGAAGAAATGGAGTCTCTCGCACACGTTCCTGTCGTGGCTCACGCCCAAGCGCACATACGAGGTCAACACCTCGCTCCACGGCGGCCGCCGCGCCGTCATGATGACCGATGTCTATGACAAGGTCTTCCCCCTTGACCTGATGCCGCTTCAACTGCTCAAGGCCTGCGAAATCAAGGACATCGAGCAGATGGAAGCCCTCGGCATCTACGAAGTTGACAGCGAGGACTTCGCCCTCAGCGAGCTCGTCTGCCCCTCAAAAAAGGAATGGCAACAAATTGTCGAGAACGCACTTCTCGAATTACGAATACAGACAAAATAATGAAAAACATCTTCCTTAAGCAGCCCCGGAGGGGCAAAACGCACGAAGTGCAAATAACCCCACACAAGCGCAGCGCAGTGTGGGGCGCGACCCTCATCATGCTCATCCTGGCAGGATTAGCGACGCAGGCCCAAGTCCAGCCCACCTGGGAATCCCTCAACCAACGTGGCTACCCGCAGTGGTTCCAAGACGCGAAACTCGGCATCTTCATCCACTGGGGACTCTACTCCGTGCCCGCATACGCCTCCAAAGAGGGCTACGGCGAGTGGTTCTATCGCGGGCTCATGCAGAAAGTGCCGGAGCGGACACGCATCATGAGCTATTACGCCGACACCACCAAGCCCGTTTTCGACCAATACAAGGAGCTCACAAAATATTGGCACGCAGAACTTTGGAATCCTGACGAGTGGGCTAAGATGTTCAAGGATGCCGGCGCGAACTACGTAGTGTTGGTCACCAAGCACCACGATGGTTACTGTCTATGGGACAGCAAGTTCCAACCCGAATGGAACAGTGTGGTGAGCGGTCCTAAGCGCAACATTGTGGAGGAGCTGACCCATGCCGTGCGCGACAACGGACTTCGCATGGGCTTCTACTACTCGCTGCCCGAATGGTCGAACCCGCGCCACATCTGGATGGTCGATCCCGACAACGAAATCGGCGACTACGTGGACAACTACATGGTGCCGCAGTTCAAGGAGTTGGTGAGCCGTTACAAGCCCGACCTCCTCTTCTCCGACGGCGACTGGAACAACACGGCGGAGCAGTTGCGTTCGCAGGAGTTGATCAGCTGGTACTACAACACCGTGGGTCCCGATGCCATTGTGAACAACCGCTGGGGCAACGGCACGAAGCACGGCTTCCTCACGCCCGAGTACAGCGCAGGCATCGCCAACACGGAGATGCCCTGGGCCGAATGCCGCGGTTTGGGACGCAGCTTCGGATTGAACCGCAACGAGAACTTGGAAAACTATATGACCGACAAGGAGTTAATCCAGCATTTCGTAGAGCTGGTAGCGCACGGCGGCGGCATGACTCTCAACGTGGGCCCCTACGCCGACGGCACCATCCCACTCATCCAGCAGGAACGGCTAAAGAGTCTCGGCAACTGGCTGAAAATCAACGGCGAGGCGATTTACGGCACAAGACCGTATCTGATTCCGTGCCAGCGCGAGAAAACCTCAGCGGAATTGCCGCCAACGGAGAGCATCGACTTCGACTGGGTGCGTAATGCGCCGATGCGGGGCGTGAGCACCGACAACTTCCAAATACAATGGAACGGAATAGTGACAATTCCCGAGGATGGAAGATACACGTTTACAGCATCGGCAGACGACACAATGAAAGTATATTGCATGAACGGCATCCCAATGTCGCTGCTGTCGAGAAAAAGCGGCAACGGACCGGGCAGTGACACGGCAACGCTGGACCTTCAAAAAGGCAACAGTATCACAATGCTGGCTTTATTCAAGGAAAACGATCTGGAGGCTACCGCCTCGCTGAAATGGAGCGTAAACGGCGGCGCGTTCGAGCCGGTGCGAGCAAACTGGACCGGCGAGGTCTTCTGGGAGAAGACCACCCGCTGCTTCACCACCAAGGACAACAACCTCTACATCATCGAGTTCGAGCGGCCGAGCCAACTTGCGCCGTTGGTCATTCAGAACATGCCCAAGCTGAACCCCAAGGCGGACATGATCCTCTTAGGAACGGAAGAGGAGGTGGACTTCCAAGGGTTCAAAGGGGTGAAATACAACATGTTGAAGTGGAAGCAGGACAGGAAAGGGAACGTCACCATCGACTTCTCCAGCATTGACCCCGAAAAATTGGAGAGGCTGGAGAATGCGTGGGTGATTCGAATCCGCGACTATCAATAGTTCCTGGCCGCTTCTCAGAACCGCTTCAATTCTTCCAGTTTGAACGGGTCGAGGGTGAAGATTTCGTCACTGGAGACGCGGACGACGAACAATCCCAAATTTCGGGCATACGTGTCGGCGCCATCCTCGTAGTTGACGGCGGCAACGGCTCCGAGGACCTCCTTGTCCGCATACTCGTCATACAGCAGCTTGAACATCTCCATGTTGCGGAAAAACTTGTCCACATCCTTCTTGTCGCAACTGGCCTTCACCTCCTCCACGATGACCTGTGTGTCGGTGAACAGCACCACATCCTGCTCCATCTCCAGATTCAGCTGCTTGTTTTTCCGTTTGTAATTCTTGCACAACGAATTGATTTTAAAGCCCTTGTCCTCATACATCTTGATAGCGGAAGAGCTCATCAGTCCTTCGATGATGTGTCCTGTCGTAGAGGAGAACCGCGTGGACAACTCCTTGATCTTCCGATCCGTCTCCTTCATTTGTTGGGTTGTTTCCCTTTGCAATTTCTTAATCTCCTCTATGTCCACGCCGCTCTCCCTTCTATTCTGGGCTGTCTCGCTTAGCATTTTCTTAATCTCCTCTATGTCCACGCCGCTCTCCCTTCTATTCTGCGCTGTCTCCCTTTGCAATTTCTTTATCTCCTCTATGTCCACGCCGCTCTTCCTTTGCATTTGGGCTGTCTCGCTTAGGATCTGGGCTGTCTCGCTTAGCTTTTTCTTAATCTCCGCCATGTCCACGCCGCTCTCCCTTCTATTCTGCGCTGTCTCCCTTTGCAATTTCTTAATCTCCTCTATGTCCACGCCGCTCTTCCTTTGCATTTGGGCTGTCTCGCTTAGGATCTGGGCTGTCTCGCTTAGTTTTTTCTTAATCTCCTCCATGTCCACGCCGCTCTCCCTTTGCTTCTGAGCGGTCTCGCTTAGGATCTGTCTGATTTCCTCCTGCAACTCCGCAGCCCGGTCCAGATGTTTTTCCGCTTTGCTTAAAAAGGTGTCGATATTTAGTTTGCTTTCTGCGGCATCCTTGCGCAAATCTTGGACATCTCTCTCATGGTCTATTCTCAGACGAGCAATAGCTTGTCTGTTTTCTTGTTGACGAATAGCATTGTCCACCGCCATCTGATGGACTTCTAACAAATTCACATCCGCCTGATTTTCTGTACTTTTCATAGTTTTATAGTTTGTTTTGTATGAATTAAAATAACGCTGCAAATATACACTTTATTTTATAACTCCATCCTTTCACTTATAAATATTTTTTCAGTACATTTCTTTACAATTAACTATTAAATTTCAGACCGCACGTTTTCAGATGGATTTTTTTATTATTTTTGCCCGTTTGAAACACAAGGCATCTTTTTGAAGATAAACCGATGCTCAAAATGATGCAAACAGATGGGACAATGAGAAAATTCAACGCACTGCTCGATGCCATAGACACGTTCTTGCGCACGCCTGCGACGGTCACGGGCGGCCGTTGCCACGTGCGCGACTCGGTCGATATGAAACGTATCATGATCACCGTGATGATTGCGCTGACCCCTGCGTTGATGTTTGGATGGTGGAATGTTGGGTATCAGCATTTTATCACCGCCAATGAACCGTCCGCCCTTTGGCCTTGCCTATGGTACGGTTTCCTGAAATGGCTGCCGTTAGCCGTCGTGACTTACGTCAGCGGGCTTGGAGTGGAAGTACTCTTCGCGCAGATTCGCAAGGAGGAGGTGGCAGAGGGTTTCTTCGTCACGGGCTTCCTCATCCCGATGATCATGCCGCCCGACGTGCCGCTCTGGGTTGTCGCCGTGGCCACCATTTTCGCCGTGCTCTTCGGCAAGGAGGTCTTCGGCGGAACCGGCTACAACTTCCTGAACCCCGCGCTCTTGGCCCGGGCGTTCGTCTTCTTCGCCTACCCGTCGGTGATTTCCGGCGACAACGTGTGGATTTCCGGCGCGGACGCAGTCTCCGGCGCCACTCCGCTCGCCCAAGTCATGAACGGACATCTTGAGGCATTGCCCTCCACCTGGGAATTGTTCCTCGGCACCATCCCCGGCTGCATCGGGGAGACCTGCAAGATAGCCATCCTCATCGGCGCGGCCATCCTCCTCTTCACGCAAGTGGCCGATTGGCGCATCATGCTCTCCGTCTTCACCGGCGGATACGTCACGGCGGTCATCTGCCGTGTGACAGGACTTTGCCCCATCGCGGGTTACGACCAGATTCTCATGGGCGGCTTCCTGTTCGGCGCAGTCTTCATGGCCACCGACCCCGTGACCGCCGCGCACACCCAGACAGGCAAATACATCTACGGACTGCTCATCGGCATACTCGCCATCCTCATCCGCACCCTTAACAAAGGCTACCCCGAAGGCATGATGCTCGCCATCCTGCTGATGAACATTTTCGCCCCGCTCATCGATTATTGCGTTGTGCAACAACATATTAGAAAACGACAGAAACGGAAGATCCCAACCCGATAAACGCACATCGAAATCCCTTTACAACATCTTCATGGCATGAATGTTCATCGACTCGTTCTAACACTATTCGCCCTGGCTGCCGTCAGTCTCTCCGCGCAGGTTTCCGACCTCCGCTGCGACGGCCTGCACGAACCGCTCGGCACCGAAACCACCTGGCCACGCTTCAGCTGGAAGAACACCCTGACCCACAACGGACAACGGCAGTCCGCCTACGAAATCGAGGTAGCTGGCAGCCTTTCCGAATTAGAGAACGGACAGGCGCAACTCTGGCGTAGCGGGCGCATAGAGTCCGAGGAACAACTGAATGTGATCTACAATGGCAAAGCCCTGAAGACCAGACAACTGTGTCACTGGCGCGTGCGCACGTGGGACGAGCGCGACAGCTGCTCGGGATGGAGTGCCCCGCAACGCTTCGCCGTAGGCCCCTTCACCGGCATCTTCGGCGACTACATCGGCTGCATCTCTGCCGACGGCAAGATGGCCGAAACCCCGATGCTGCGCACCCTCCTCGACTGTCAACCGAAAGGGAAAAACGTATTTGCCTACATCAACTCCTTAGGATACCATGAGCTGTACGTCAACGGGCGGCGCGTGGGCGAGGAAGTGCTCCAGCCCGCCGTCTCCCAGCTCGACAAACGCTCGCTGATCGTCACCTACGACATCACCCCCTATCTCCACGACGGGGAAAACGAAATCCTGATCTGGCTCGGACGCGGCTGGTACCGCGACGTGATTTTCGACCTCCAAGCCGAGCCCGCAAAAGCGTCACCCGGCCTTTTCCCGACACCGATTGCCGGTCCGCTGGTGAAGGCTGAAATATGTGAGCTTTCCGGCGCAATTTGGCGCACGCTCGCACAGACGGACACCACGTGGCAGGCCTCCCCGAGCGGCTACCAATACACCGACACTTGGCTCTCCGACCAGTTCGGCGGCGAACGGCTCGATGCCAACGCGCAGCCCGACTGGAGACCCGCCAGCCTCTTCAACGTGTTCGGGATGATGGCCTCCCCGCAGCAATTCGGGGGCAATCGCATCATCGATGAGCTCACTTCGGAAAGAACAATCCCACAGGCCGACGGTTCCGTCATCCTCGACTTCGGGCGCGTCGTCACCGGATGGTTCCAGGCCGAGTTCGAGCCGATGGCGCAAGGCACCGAGGTGACGATGGAATACGCCGACCACATCTTCGAGGATGGGCGGTTCCAATGCCGTGGCGAACGGGATTACTACATCGCAGGCAGCTCGGACACGCAAAACGCCGCATCTGCTCCGCAAACCCCCGTTTTCCTGCCTCCGAACACTTTCCGCAACCGTTTCCACCACCATGCTTTCCGCTACGTGCGGATCAGCGGCGCAAAACCAAGAAACGCGAAAGCACTGCAAATCAGCGCATTGAATCCAATAAAATCCGCCTTTTTCCGCTGCAGCGACAGTTCCCTGAACGCCATCCACGACCTTATCAAATACACCTTGCAGTGCCTCACTTTCAGCGGCTACATGGTCGATTGTCCGCACATCGAACGCATGGGCTACGGTGGCGACGGAAACTCCTCGACCATGACGCTGCAGACGATGTACGACGTGCTACCCACCTACCTCAACTGGCTGACTGCGTGGGAAGATTCGCAGGGAGAGGACGGCGAGCTGGTTTATGTGGCGCCATCATACCGCACCGCCGGCGGCCTCTATTGGTGCGGATTCATCATCAAGGCTCCGTGGCGCACCTGGATCAACTATGGCGACCGACGGATGATCGACCGTCTTTACGAACCGATGAAACGGTGGTTGGCCTACGTGGACGGCTACTGTGAAAACGGCCTGCTGCAGCCCTGGCCCGACACGGAGAAACGGATGATGTTCCTCGGCGACTGGCTCGCACCCAATGGAGTCGATACGGAAGGCGAATCCGCTGTTTTCGTCAGCAACTGTTTTCTCAGCGAGTGTCTTTCCGACATGGCGAAAATGGCGAAACTTTTAGGCTATAACGATGATTCTGAAACATTTGCGGAACGACAGCGGCACCTCAACGCAGCCATCCATGCCCGTTTCTACCACCCAGAGAGCCGCACGTACGCCAACGGCACGCCGTTCGATCAGGCGTATGCGCTGCTGCTCGGATTGCCCACCGACAGCCAGACGAACGGGGAAATTGCCCAGCAACTGCTCAAAGATCTTGAGGGGAAATACAACGGGCACATCGCCATGGGGCTCATGGGCATCCCCGTCTTCACCGAATGGGCGACCAAGGCCCGGCGGCCGGAGCTGATGGCCAAGATGCTGCGCCAACCCGACTATCCGGGCTACCTCGACATGATCCGGCGCGGCGCCACCACTACCTGGGAGTCGTGGGACGGCGACCGCAGCCGCGTCCACAACTGCTACAATGGCATCGGGGTTTGGTTTTACCAAGCGCTGGCGGGCATACGCCCCGACGAGGAGGCCCCCGGCTACCGCCACTTCTTCCTCGACCCACAACTGCCCGACGACTTGGAATGGGCCGAAGCCGTGAAGCCCACCCCTTTTGGAGACATCCACGTAAAGATAGACAAAGGGACAATTTTCCTGACGGTGCCAGTTGGCAGCACGGCCATCCTATACCCGCACACGCCCGCCGAAAAGGTCATCCCCGCCGGGTTCTGGAGGGTGAAAGAAGGGAAGGTTCAACCTCAAAGCGGAACCATACCAAAATAAGATTCAGAAAAAAACGTTCTCTAACCTTCTGTCCTGCACTATTTTACTCTCCCATCCAATTTCCCCTCTACCCTCTCCCCACGGGCAGTCATCGCCTTCAGCTCGGCAATCAGGAAGTCACGGAAAAGGGTGCCGGTTTTCTCCACACGAACAAACTGGATGCCCTCCAATAAATGGTCGCCGCCATCGGCGATGAAGTCCAGCGTGACAAGCTTGTAGAGCCGGTTGTCCTCGATGGGTTTGCCCTGCACCAAAATCTGGGAAGGCTTGTTGTTCTTATATGCGACCACAACCCCCGAATACGGAGCGTTAAGCTGATCGCTGAAACGGCCAAACGCCTTCTTCAACTCACTGCCCTTCAATATGATAAAGGTCAAATTATTCTCGAACGGAGAGATGCGAAACATATCGCCCACGGTGATGTCCCCGGCGGGCATCGAGGTGCGGATGCCGCCGAAGTTCAGCATGGAAACATCCAAGTTGGCGAACACCGTGTCTTTAGTGTATTTCGACGATTCCTCCAACAGCAAGTCCGTCAAGAAGTTGGATAGCGGGCTTTCGGGGGCGTACGAGACCAGCTCGGTGTCGGAGTGCGCAATCATCACCTGCATCAGCTTCTCCATCTTTGCCCGCTTTTTCGCCACATACTTCGCTAACTTCGGGTCCACCTTCGCGTCGTAGGTGGAATCGAGGCGCACCATCTTATAGCTGTACTTATGCTTGTGTACAGAAACATTTTGAGCATAACCGAAGGCGGCTATGCTCAAAATGATACAAGTCAACAATGATTTCAGACTCATCGTGTTACTTTTTTGCAGGCGTTTGGTTATGCTGGCCCATCTTGCTGATACCATCGCGCATGGAGGTGTCGGC
>JAFXPL010000041.1 GCA_017527945.1 Bacteroidales bacterium
AGGTCGTCCGAACAACCATATTGGCCATAATAGCTCTTCCCCCTGCCGGTGCGCATCAGGTAGAAGTCGTAAGTGTGCGCGTACGATTCCGGGCTGCCCTGTCCGCTCTCCAAAAGCTTACGAGAACGCGGATACTCCACCTCGAACCAGTAATCCGGGTCGGCCGAATAGAGGTGGCGACCCAAGAGAAATTTGGCGAAAAAGTCCAAGGAAAGCACATCCTCGATTTCAGGATAGTCCGCCCGAAGCTGCGCAATGGACGCTTTCAGAATAGAGTCCTTGAATGCCAGCATCCGGACCTCCAACTCGTGGTCAAGTCCCGGCATATCCGACAGCTTGATGGCCATCTGGTCCATCTGTTGCAGTTCCCACAGCTTTCTGCGCACCTGCCACTCGTTGTATGAATACAGACCGCACTCCGCTTGCTGGTATTCGGCCAGCTTGCGCTGGTGTAGCAATGTGTCGCCTGCAAAATAGGCCCGACGGTAAGGAAAGCTGAAGTCATGAGCCTCCATTTGGCGATCGTAGAATGCCGTATCGTAAAGGGCGACCGCCTCCGCATAACGGCCGAACACAGCAAGCATATCAGCATAGTTGCGCGCATCCCAAGAAGGGCAGAAATACTCGGGAAATTGCTGCAACCGCTGCCTGTTCTCCTCGTAACGGGCAAGAATCTCCCGCATGGCTACCGTGTCCTTCGTCCGATTTCCTGCCCAACTGAACTCACTGTAAAGATTGTTCATCTCCATCTTAATATGGTAATACGCTTTCAACCTTGGTGAAAGAACAGGTTCCTGCGCCTGTGTGGATAAGCACAAAATCGTGATAATCAGAATGTTTGTAATCTTTTTCATTGCTTTGGGGTTTTAATGATACTTTCGTTATATAATGATATTTTCGTTATAATCAATTCTACCAAGCTCTTGCCCCTTACGGGGCTGTTTAAGGAATAAGTTTTTGAACATTAAGGGAGATTACGGAAAGATTATGGTGTTTCGGAAACGCTGACCTGATAGATTTGCGGCGCATCGCCCGTCACAACCACATTATAATGCTCCTCCTGCTTTGTGTCGGACACCTCGTCATAGAACTCCACGGGGGCGCCATATTGGGTGGAGAGCCAGGACTGGGACTCCAACACGTTGGGTTGGGAAACCTCTTCCGTATGTTGGGAATGCGTTTTGGTCTGACGGACAGCTCTCTTTGCCTTTATTTTTTCCGTCGGAACAGTCACCGCCTTTTCAGAATATTCGGAATGCGACTGCGAAACCGCATCGAAAACCACCGTTTCCATAAAAGAAGGAACATTTTTAGAGGAGGCGAGCAGCGAATTGCCCGCAACAAGCAATGCCACCATTGGAATCACAGAAAGATAACGCACCCAACGGCGGCGGCCTTGAACGGTTGCCATCATCATACGGATGCGGCTTTTAACTGCGGTGGCGCTAAACGAATGGACGGGAGCCAGACGGCTTTGATGGCGAATCTGTTTCAAAATCAGGTCGAGATAGTCATTACGGGGAACATTCGAGCGGATGACTGCCGCGTCCGCCGCATACTCGTGCTGGGACTTGAGCGCGGATTTATACGCCCACACGAAAGGGTTGAACCAGCAAACCACGCCCACAAGTTCTACAAAAAGAATATCCAGCGTGTGCCACTGTTTGGCGTGCGCAGCCTCGTGACGAAGCACCATATCCAATTCATCTGGTTCAAAAGTGGCAAAATCTACCACAATGTAATGGAAAAAGGAAAAAGGCACTTTCTGTTCAGGATTATCAATGATTTTCAAGCCATTCATATCCATGTAATGCTTTCCTATGATCTGCCTCAAGACCTTAAACAATCTCAAAAGAAACAAAAAAAAGAAAAACACAACTCCAGTCGAGTATAATATCACTCCGAAATGTGCGATGGGTGTTTCTGGAACCGTTGTCAGAAAAACTTGAGTATTCGGTATTATGTATTGTTCAGGAATACTGAATCTTGCAAAAGGAAGCAACGTAGAAAACGCCAGGGAAAACAGCAAATAGAAACGGTTAAGCTGAAAATACTTCTCTTTACGCAACAAAAAGAGATAGCAAAGCAGAAACAGCCCGCTCGACAGCACAATAATTCCGATGTCTATCAGCTTGAACATTGACTTACGATTTGCGATTTACGACTTTGGACTTTGTTTCGCCTTTTGGACCAGTCGTTCGAGTTCCTGCAACTCCTGATCGGAAATGGGATGGTCGGACGTGAAGGCGGAGACCAGCGAGGAGAGGGAGTTGTTGAAATAGTGGCTGACAATGCGACCGAGGAGGGTACGCGAATAGTCCTCCTTGGAAATGAGCGGATAATAGCGGTTCGCCTTGCCGAAAGTCTCGTGCCCGACATAGCCCTTGCGTTCCAGTGCCTTCACGACGGAAAGTGTGGTGTTATATGGCGGTTTCGGTTCCGGCACCTCGCTGATAATGTCTTGGGCAAATCCTTGTCCCAACTTCCAGATTATTTGCATAATAGCCTCTTCTGAGGCAGTAAGTTTCTTCAATGTCGCCATACGGAAAAATTTACGGCGGCAAATATAACGAATTTTTCGTTATAGAACGATAAGGGGGAAAAAAACGGGGTTGGTTTTACACTAAAACAAAACCTGATTTCGCGGACAAAACAGATGGATTCCATCGAAAACAAGGGTTCCAAGAATCTCATTTTCAGTATTCGGAAGTTGGCAGTAAATCCATAACACATTGATTATCAGTACGGAAAATATTTTCTTCAAATCGCTTGTTTTTACACTTTTTTATTTTATCTTTGCAGGCGACAAAATATTCGTTCTTACAAAAACTTTGAAAATGAAAAACACCCCCTTGTCCAAGTTCAGGACACTCAAAGCCCTGACCAGGCACTTCTCCGACGACCGGAAGTGCATCGACTTCCTCGCCGAGCAACGATGGCACGGCAAGCCCGTCTGTCCCTACTGCGGTTGTGCCACCGTCTATCACCGGAAGGACGGTCGCTACGCTTGCAAGGACTGCAAGAGTACTTTTTCTGTGCTCGTCGGAACGGTCTTCCAGAACACCAAGCTCAAACTGCTCCAGTGGTTTCAAGCCATCTACCTGATTGTCAACAACAAACAGGGTATCTCCTCCGCACAGCTCGCCAGGGAAATCGAGGTGTCGCAAAGCACCGCCTGGCACGTCCTGCACAAAATCAGAATCCTGCTGCGCGATGAGGATGATGACTTTCCGGACACGGTGCATGGGGAAAAAATCGATGTGAACAACGGCTCCGGCAGGCCGCTCGTCATCAGACAACTCACGGAGCCGCTGGAACTGCATCCCAAAATTCTCCCTTTCGTGCAGCCCAGCAGCCGGATATTCACCGACGACTACATCTGCTACCAGACGCTGGCGGAGAGTGAATTGGAGAAATATAATGTAGAAGAACCGCACGGCATGAGGCGAGATCCGAAAACGAAAACACCTGTGAATAAAGGAATTGCGAACGGACTGTGGCTCCA
>JAFXPL010000042.1 GCA_017527945.1 Bacteroidales bacterium
GCCCGTCTGCAACGCGCCCTCATCGACTTCTTCCTCGACGAGGCCACCGCAGCCGGCTTCACGGAAATCCAACCGCCCTACATGGTGAACGAGGATTCCGCCTACGGTACCGGCCAACTGCCTGACAAAGAGGGACAAATGTATCACTGCCAGGTCGATAACTTCTACCTCATCCCCACCGCCGAGGTGCCCGTCACCAACATCTACCGCGACGTGATTCTCAAGGAAAGCGACTTCCCGTTGAAGAACTGCGCCTACTCCGCCTGCTTCCGTCGCGAGGCCGGCTCCTACGGCAAGGACGTGCGCGGCCTCAACCGCCTGCACCAGTTCGACAAAATCGAAATCGTGACCATCGAGCATCCCGACCGCTCATACGAGACCCTCGAGGAGATGACCAACCACGGCAAGATGCTGCTCACCAAGCTGGGTCTGCCCTTCCGCGTGCTGCGTCTCTGCGGCGGTGACATCAGCTTCACCTCCGCCCTCACCTACGACCTGGAAGTCTACTCCAAGGCCCAACAGAAGTGGTTGGAGGTCAGCTCCGTCTCCAACTTCGAGTCATACCAGGCCAACCGTCTGAAACTGCGGTACAAAGACGCCACCGGCAAGACCAAACTGGCGCACACGCTCAATGGCAGCGCATTGGCATTGCCGCGCGTGCTCGCCGCCCTGTTGGAGAACAACCAGACCGACAAGGGCATCGTCATCCCCGAGGTACTTCGCCCCTACACCCGCTTCGACATCATCGACTAACCTTTGATGAAAAGACTGCTCGTCATACTGCTGCTGCTTGTCACCTGCGGCGGTCCCCTCCTGGCACAACAAAGCCAGGAGGAGCAGCTCGCCATGCAGTATTACAAGGATAAGGAATACGACAAGGCTGTGGAACTTTTCGAGAAAATCCACGCCAAAAAGCCGGATTCCTATATCTATTACTATTACTACTACGCCCTTTTGGAGCTTGAACGCTACGACGAGCTGAAAAGATGCTCAAAAAGCAGGTCAGGGCCTACCCAAACGTGCAACGCTACAAGGTCGACCAGGGTTACGTGTACGAACGCGCCGGCGACAACGCCAAGGCCGAGAAAATCTACCAGGAGTGCTTGAAAAACATGCCGGCAAAGGAAACCTCCGTCAATGAGCTCTACAATGCCTACATGTCGCGAGGCAAATACGAGTACGCCGCCGACGCGATTCTCAAAGGCCGGAAAATGCTCAACAATGAACAGCTCCTGTCCAAAAGCCTCATCAGTCTCTACAAAATCCTGCACCAGAACGATAAAATCGTGGATGAAATCATCGCCTTGGTGAAGACCGATAACGAAAAGTACCAGAAAGACGTGGAAGCGGCTATCCAAGATTTGCTGTTGGACGATGAAGACAACGAGCAGTACATGTCCATCCGGACGGCCTTGCAGAAATTCTCCCAAAAGAGTCCAAACAACATCCTTTGCATCAAAGAATTATATTGGATAAGCCAGTTGCACAAAGACTATGAAGAGGCGTTGGTTCTCGCCAAGTCGTTGGACAAGCGGCTGAAAGTGGAGGGTGTTTTCACCTACGAACTGGCCACCGTGGCCGCCGAGAATCGCGACTACAATACGGCCATTGAGGCGCTGAACTACATTATCAAGCAGGGCGAGGATGCGCACAACTACGTACAAGCGAAGATGAAAATACTGGATGTCAAGTACATGCAGCTCATTGCGACTTCACCCGTAAAGATGGTTGACGCCGTGAACCTGGAACAGGACTTCAAGAAAGCCCTGGACGAAAACGGTATCCACTCCGGCACGATGGACTGGATTCGCAAGTACGCGCACCTGCTGGCGTTCTACGTCAACAAGCCGCAGGAGGCGATGGATGTGCTCAACCAGGCCATGGCCGCCACCCGCGACAACAAGGAGAAGAACCAATACAAGATCGATCTCGCGGATGTTCAGCTATATACCGGCGAGATCTGGGACGCCTCCCTGAACTACTCGCAGGTTGACAAGGACATGCCCAACGACGTGTTAGGCAACGAGGCGAAGTTCAAAAATGCGAAACTGTCGTTCTACATCGGCGAGTTTGCCTGGGCGAAGAGCCAGCTTGACGTGCTCGCCGCCGCCACCACCAAACTCATCGCCAACGACGCCATCTACACGTCCATGCTCATCTCCGACAACTTAGACGAAGAGGAAGAGGTGGACGAGGATGACACCACGGCGGCGGGACTGTTCAGCCATTCCGAGGGAAACCTCGCGCTGAAAATGTACGCCAAAGCCGAATTCCTGATTTTCCAGAACAAAGACGACGAAGCGCTGAAAGCCCTCGACTCCGTGATGATTCTCTCCCCGTTCGGCTCGCTGGTGGATGACGCACTCTACCAAAAGGCACTCATCCTCATCAAGCAAAAGAACTATTTGGAGGCGGAGAAGCTGCTCAAGCGGGTCGTGGAGGACTTCGGCGACCAGCTTTTGGCCGACGATGCCCTGTTCCAGCTGGCCGAGCTGTACGAGTATTACCTCAAAGATGTCAACCAGGCCATGGAATATTACCAAAAAATCCTCAAGGACCACAGCGACAGTCTTTACGTGGTGCAGGCACGTGCCCGCTACCGCGCTTTGCGTGGCGACAATCTAAATTAACAGCCATGCGAATCGTCTCCCTTGAGGACTTCCGGGACATCTACATCAAAGCCTGTCAGTGCGGTATCCCCTTCCTGCTCAGCAAATTGTCCCCGTCGTCCGACCAAAGGACCAAGAGCAGTTTCAACCAGACGTACATTCCCGTGGCGTACTGGTCGCAAATCCCACTCGTGAGAAAGCGGTGGAACGTGATGATTACGGGCGATGAGGAGATGGAATTCGAAGAATACACCTCCCAGAAGCTTTCGCTGACGCAACCCGGGGTTAAGATGCTGTCCGTCGGCTCGGGTGTCTGCAGCCACGAGCTCCGTTTCGCCGCCCTGAACCCCAACTGGGAAATCACCTGCATCGACTTTTCCGAGAAACTGCTGCAGGAGGCCGCCCAAAACGCCCGGGAGAACGGATTGTCCAACATCAGGTTTGTCGCGGAGAACATTTACCGTCACGAACTCCCCGACAACACCTACGACATCGTCTTCTTCAATGCCTAGCTGCACCATTTCAAAAACATGGGCACTTTCCTTGAGCGGATGCGCAAGACGTTGAAGCCCTCTGGCTATCTGGTTATCAACGAGTTTGTGGGTGCCGACCGGATGTTGTACGACAAAACGCAGATAGCGGCCATCAACGAGGGGCTGCAACTGTTGGATAAGTCTTACCGCACAATATACCGCACCCATCTGACCAAAAACCGCTACTACGGCTCGGGGCTGCTGCGAATGTTGATTTCCGACCCCTCGGAGTGTGTCGAGTCGGAGCGCATCCTGCCGGAAATCCACCGGCTGTTCACCACCGTCGAGGAAAAAGGGTACGGCGGGAACATCCTGATGCCGTTGTTGAAGGATCTGTCGCACCATTTCATGTCATGCGGGCCGCAGGAGGAGGCGACCTTGCGCACGCTTTTCGCGCTGGAAGACGAATACCTGCAGCGTCACACCAGCGACTACCACTTCGGGATATACACCAAGTCGTGAATTTGGCAAGATTTTTGTATCTTTGCCGCTTTATTTTTGAAAAGGTATAATCATACACTATGGCAAATTTTTTGACGAAACTGTTTGGCACTAAGGCCGATAGAGATATGAAAGAACTCCAGCCGCTGCTCAAGAAAACCCTGGCGGCTTACGAGACCATCAAAGACCTGTCCATCGACGACCTGCGTCATAAGACCGTGGAGTTCCGCGAGAAAATCCGCACGGCCACTCAGGCCGAGGAGGACCGCCTCGCCGAACTGCGGACTTATTTGGAAACCAACTATGACATCCCCGTGGAGGAGAAGGAGAACACCTACAAGGAGATTGAGAAGTTGGAGGAGAAAATCTATTCCACCACGCAGGATATCCTCAACGAAATACAGCCGGAGGCCTTCGCCGTGATGAAGGAGACCGCCCGCCGTTTCAAGGACAACGAGACCATCACCGTGACGGCCACGCAGCACGACCGCGACCTGGCCGCCAAACGCGAAAGCGTCACCATCGAGGGCGACAAGGCCATCTACC
>JAFXPL010000043.1 GCA_017527945.1 Bacteroidales bacterium
CGGCAAATTCGACAATCTGTCGGCTGACGAGGTGCGCCGGTTTGTCAAGGCCGGGCAGGGCAAGGTGACGTCACGCTCTCCCTGCAACCGACATACAAGAATCCAACAAAAAAAACATCCTTATGAAATACACCAAATTAGGAAACACGAACATTGAAGTCAGCCGCATCTGCGTCGGCTGCATGTCGTACGGGAAGCCCTCGGAGGACTTCCACCTGTGGACCCTCGGCCAGGAGGAGACCACCAAGATGATCAAGCACGCCCTCGACCTCGGGGTGAACTTCTTCGACACCGCCAACGGCTATTCGCACGGCACCAGTGAGGAGTTCTTGGGCAAAGCGCTGAAGGACCTCGGTGTCGCGCGCGACAAGGTGGTGCTCGCCTCGAAGGTCTATTTCAACGAGGGCAAGCTCTCTGCTGCAGCCATCCGCCGCGAGATTGAGGGCACGCTCAAGCGTCTCGGCACCGACTACCTCGACCTCTACCAGATCCACCGTTTCGACTATGGCACGCCCATCGAGGAGACGATGCAGGTGCTGCACGAGCTGGTGCGGAACGGCAAGGTGCGGGCCATCGGTGCCTCAGCCATGTACGGCTACCAGTTCCACAACATGCAGATCTGCGCCGAGCGGAACGGCTGGACGAAATTCGAGACGCTGCAGAACCACTACAACCTGCTCTACCGCGAGGACGAGCGCGAGTTAATCCCGGTGGCGAAGCAATACGGCGCCTCGCTCATTCCATACTCGCCCCTCGCCAGCGGCCACCTCACCCGCAAGGAGTGGAACAGCGCGTCCAAACGCAACGAGACCGACAAGGTGATGCACAGCAAGTACGACCACGCCATGGAGAACGACATGCAGATTGTCGCCCGGGTGGCGGAGGTGGCAGAGCGTCTCGGCGTGACAATGACGGAAGTGTCGTTGGCCTGGCTGCTGAAGCGGGGTGTCGCCGCGCCCATCGTGGGAGCCACCAAGGTGCCGCACTTCAACGACGCGGTGCGCGCCGTCGAGCTTGTCCTCAGCGATGAAGATGCCGCCTACCTCGAAGAGCCCTACAAGGCGCATGAGGTGGTGGGGGCGCTTTAATCAGGAATCGGGAATTGGAGGGAGGCGTTGATGTTACTCGTAGTGCCTGATTCTGACATCGATGCCTTCCCCTTGCAGTTGCGCGGGAATGCCTTTCACGTTGGTTTCCCCGTAGTGATAGGGGAACAGCACCTTGGGTCGTACCATTTTGGCGGCATGTATCAGCTGCTCAGGGGTCATCGTGTAGGGCTGGTTGCAGGGCAGGAAGGCGATGTCGATGTTCTTGACGGTCTCCATATCGGGGATGTCCTCGGTGTCGCCGGCGATGTAGATGCGCAGGCCGTCGAGGGTGAGGATGTAGCCGTTGTCGCGCCCCTTGGGATGGAACTGCAGATGCCCTTCGGTGGTGTTGTAGGCCGGGACAGCCTCCACGGTGATGTCGTTGGCCAGTTCCAGACGGTCGCCGTTGTCCATCGCTGTGCTCTCGCCGAACATCTCGACACAACGCCGGTTCATGACCAACTGCGAGCCCTCTTTGCGGAGCTGCCGGATGGCCGCCTCGTCGTAGTGGTCGAAGTGCTCGTGGGTGACGAGGATGATGTCGGCCTTGGGTAGGGAGGCGTAGTCAACTGTGCGGTCGCGCAGTTTCGAGCACGGGTCAATTTCAATCTCCCGCCCGTCATATTCGATGCGGATGCTGGAGTGCATCAGGGCGTGGATTCTGACGGTTTTCCCGCTTTGGGTGGTGAACTCGTCCGTTTCGTGGTTCGGCTTCTGCCCGCAGGCCGTGAACAGCCCGACCGTGGCCAGTATGCAGATGAAAAGTTTTTTCATAATCGGATTTTGAAATATGAATTTATAGCGGCAAAGATACATTTTTTCGTGTATCTTTGCATTTTAATTCCATACAAAGATGGATAGACGCGAATTTTTGAAGAAGGCGGCCCTCGGGGTGGCGACAGTGGCGGCAACAAGCCTGCTGGAGCATCCTGTTGTGGCTGCGGCAAACGAAATGAGTAACCCCCAAAAAAATAATCGGATGAAGAAAATAATGATTATCGATGGCGGCCCGCGCCGCAACATGAATACCGCCGCCATGCTGGAATCCTTCGCCAACGGCGCGAAAGAGGGTGGTGCTGAAGTGAAGACGGTCCGACTTTACGACCTGGACTACAAGGGCTGCATCTCGTGCATGGCCTGCAAACTCAAAGGCAGGGCCTCGAACATCTGCAAATTCAAGGACTCCTTGACTCCTGTTTTGGAAGAGATTGCCGAGGCCGACGGCTTGGTGCTCGGTTCCCCGATATACTTCGGCGACGTGACCGGGCAGATGCGCACGTTCCTGGAACGCCTGGCATTCCCGTGGCTCTCCTACAACGACTACAGCATCACGGCCCCGAAACGGATGCCGGTGGTGTTGGTGGAAA
Source organism: Bacteroidales bacterium (assembly GCA_017527945.1). The sequence goes on from JAFXPL010000043.1 coordinate 2,456, forward strand.
CCATGAATGGCACCCCCGCCCGCAACAACAGCAACGGCTACGGCACGATGGAGCACTGCCTCAGCACCGCCCTCGCAAAGCCCGAACGACTGATCGCCTACAACACCTACCAGGTGAAGGACTATAGCCGCTACGAACTGGCCGGTTTTTCCGAGGAGGCCAAGCGCAAATACCGCGAGGAGCATTGGGAGGAAGACTTGCAAAAGGCCTTCGAGGCGGGAAAACGGATGGCGGATGAAAAAGACTGATCGCACTCTGCTTCTTCCATATCCGGAAGCCTGAAGCATAACTCCATCGTCAGGAAACGTTACAGCTTGACAAATTTCGTTGTGCGTAAAGGAATTCCCCCAGACCGAACAGACCGGATTGCTTTTTTTTTTCAATAATTGTTGGTCATACCAGAAAAAATACTATTTTTGCAGGCTGAAATTTGAGAAAACGTCTTGGTAGGATGTGTCGCCAAAGGCGGATGGAAATTGCGGCATTTTTAAATATTGAATTGTATATATAAATATAATAAGGTAATGTTTTCCTCTTGGCAACGTAATGAGACGCTGAACTTGACGGCCTTCGGTCGCCAGCAGGTTGTTGTTGTCAATTGTGGGGGGGGGTAAAAGCCTTATAATCAATAAGTTACAAGATAAATCCTTAAAAAAGACAGGAATCGCGTCTGCTCAGTCGCGATTCCTGTCTTTTTTTTCGTCGCCGCGTCCGCACGCGGTGCGGGCAAGTCATAACCAATTCAGAAGCAATGGCACGAAACAACTCAAGACTTAGAAACAAAAACTATGACCGGGTCATCCACTTGTACTACCACGAGGGCTACAGCGAAGAACGCGTTGCGACGGAACTGCAGATCGGGCACACCACGGTGAACCGTTGGGTGAACGAGTATGCCATCGAACGCAACATCGACAAGCAGTCCCTGCGGGTGCTGATGGGCGGCAAAAGCACCTTGGAAGCTACTGCCCGCAGTGAGGCGCAAGACACACTGCTGCGGCAACTGCAGCGGAAGTTAGCCAAGGCTCGCACGAAGGTGGCGATGCTGGAGGAGATGATTCGTGCCGTTGAGAAGTCGGGTAGAATTTAGGAAGTTTAGTGGGTTTAGTAGTTTAGGAAGTTTAGGAGGTTTAGGAGGTTTAGGAAGGACAAAAATTCGACAATTCATAAATTTTTTATATTATGAAAGTTTTTTATTTTATTGCACTGCTTTTTGCCGGACTGGTGGCGGCTTCCGCACAGCCACAGACAGTCCGCGCGGTGGTGTCCGCCGGCGAGACCCAAGGGAATGTCTATGCCGCAGTCGGGCAACCCTTCTACCAACAGATAGCCGGCAACGGCTATGAGTTCGCTTACAGCGTGGCGCAGGCGCAGCTCACGCGCGACACCGTGCGCGACGTGGTCACCTACAACGAGCCTTATGCCAAGCACGGGTTCGACCTGCCCGCGCAGAGCCAGTCCCACGTGGACAGCGTCTATCTCGTGAACGGCGGGCCGTACCACTACGACCTGATCCGCACCCTCTACCTGATTGTGTGCCCGCAGAGCGTGGCGGACCACGTGAACAGCAGCATTGCCTACCCATCCGTGGCGGTGTCGGGCTTCTGCTGGACGAGGCAGAACCTGCGCTCCCCCGTTTCCGGCGCCATGCAGTACGTGAGCAGCCTGAACACCACGGTGCCCGAAGCCTACGGTTTGCTTTATGCGTGGAACACGGCCCTGAATGGCACGGCGGCCGACGCCGACGGCTATGTGCGCGGCATCTGTCCCGACGGCTGGCACCTGCCGACGGCGGAGGAGGTCGGCGCGCTCGTCGTCCATCCCGCCACCGCCCTGCGCAGCGTGGAAGGCTGGGTGAGCACGGCGGTGAACGACAACAGCACGGGCTTCACGGCCTACCCGGCGGGTCTCTACAACGCCGCCGTCCAGCGTTTCGAGGGCCTCGGCACGCAGACCGACTGGTGGACGATGGCGGGCTCTGCCTTGGACGGCACCGCCACGGGCGGGACGGAGGGTCTGTCTGCCACGTCCCTGCAGTTCTCCTACTACTGCGACACCCCGCTGTCGCCCTACCGCAACCCCGCTGACGCCCTCAGCGTCCGCTGCGTGATGAAGAACGATTGGCCGGAGAATAATTGAGAATTGAGAATTGAAAATTAAAA
>JAFXPL010000007.1 GCA_017527945.1 Bacteroidales bacterium
ATCGAAAGTCTCCGGTTCGTTGCCCGCAAATCCGCCATACGCATTCACCCCTTCTATCATCGTGAAAGCCTTATCGGAAGCGGTGTTGCCATAGTATGTGCCTGCGGCCACCCAGACATCCGCGCCGTAGGTCTTGGCGATCAAGAGGGCATCAACGATGGAGGAAGTGGCATTCTCCCAACTGTTGCCAATTTGCAATCCGGCACCCTGCTCAGTCACATAGACGACATGACCGTACTGGGGCAGCGTGATGCCTGTGTATTCCGACTCATAACATCCCAAGTCGATAATATCCTGTTGGACTCGGTCATTGCCGGCCAAGTCGATGGAACCGGCAACGGTGTTGTCACCACGGTTCACACAAGGCGAAACGTTCGTCAGCCGCCAGTCGGCATTCTCCGGACCGTCGAATGCACCCACGGAATCCGAAGGCTGGACAAAGTTCGGATAGAACGGACTGCTGCCAACATTCCCCGACAAGAGGATGAGGTTGTTCTCCCCCATCACACCGCCTTCCACCGCAGAATGGTGGCACGCAGTATTATTGAGAACGTTGGCAATCTCCCCGTTGTTGCGGTTACCCCAGATGATACAGTTCACCACATTGGGCAAATAGGAAGCGTATGTGGATGTCGTCCCCACAAGCCCCGCGCCTATGCTGGCACCCGTGCCGCTGCTGGCATTGTTCACGATGGTGCAACCGAAGACATCAGAGCGGTCGGCGAGAATGCCGGATGCGCCTGACCCTGAGGTATTATTGGCTATCAGACAGTTATAAACCTTGCTACGATCCGAGGATATACCGCCGCAAGTGGTTCCTGCCGTGTTGTGGGTGATTATACTGTGAGAGATGACACCTTCGGAGAGGCTCAGGCCACCGCTGCCGTTAGCCGCAGTATTATGGGTGATCACACAATTTTGGATGGAAACATTTCTGTCCAGATCCACGCCGCCGCCGGATTGACCGGCGCTGTTGTATGAGATGATACAATTAATAAGAAAGATGCTGTCATAGGTGCCATATTGATATCCGTCGCCGTAAATCGCACCGCCATAGCCATTGGCATGGTTGTGGGTGATGACGCAGTTCGAAAGCGTGGAGTTGGATTTCAGATTGGCGGCACCGCCACCGTATGTGGATCCGGTGTAGTTGCCGTTGCGGAGAGTGAGCCCATCCCATACTGTGCGATGGGTAAAACTTCCCGGCTGGTTCAGCACACGACGGGCATTACCGCCGTCCAAGGCCGTGACATGCGCCGACAAATCGCGCTGCGAAAGATCGAAAGTCTCTGGCTCATTGCCCTCAAAACCGCCATATACGTTCACACCGTCATGCATCGTGAAAGCACTGATTGCCATCGTGTCACCATAATAGACACCCTCGGCAACCCAAACATCGGCGTTGTACATTTCAGCAAGACCCAAGGCAAGATTGAGATCACCGGTGGCATTATCCCAACTGCTGCCGTCGTGAGTGCCACCGCCGTTCTGGGTGACGTAAATGATATTGCCGTATGCAGGCAGCGGATGTCCGTAGTAATCAGACTCATAACAACCCAAATCCACCGTATCATGTTTGACACGCGACTGGAAGTCCAGGTCGGCGTTGTTGTAGATGGTCACCAGACTGTTGGATCCCCTGTTTGCAAAGACGGAACCCTGCAAGAAGCGCCAGTTGGGGTATGGCGTGGCATCCAAATACCCCACGGTAGCCGATGGGGTCACGAATTTGGGGGCAAACAGCCCGCCAAACACACTATCGGGAAGAATCATCACATTGTTCGTACCGGCGTAACCGTCTTCCACCGCGCTATAAGTGCAGGTCAAGACATTTCCATTGTCATCAATGCTGCTCACAGCACCTGCGGTGGTACGGTTGCCCCACAAGATACAGTTGGCTATCTTATACATATAGCTGGCCCTAATGCCCGCACCACTGGAAACGGCCTCATTGTTCACGATGGTATTGTTCTCCAAAAGCGTATAGGAGGACGAATTGTAAATTCCACCGCCAACATCAGCAGTATTGTTGGCTATCAAGCAGTTAGACAAAGCCGCATAATTGCTGTTGGAATTGTCGATATAGACTCCCCCGCCATTCTTGGTCGCACGGTTGTGGGTGAATTCGCAGTGCATGACCATAGCATACGAGGTGTACATGCCGCCACCGCCATTGTTATAGTTGTTCCCATTGGCCCAATTGCCTCTGAAGCGACAGTTCTCAATGACAGAGGACGTCGTATATACACCACCGCCGCTGGCTGCCGTGTTGTTGATAATCTCGCTGTTATATAAATATACATTATATTTCAATAGCGCACCGCCACCATAGCCGGTGGTCTTGCCGTTTCGGAGCGTCACACCGTCCAACACGGTCGCCACAGCGAAATTTTCAAGCTGTTCGACCACGCGTTGGCTGTGCTGACCGTCAAGAATGGTAGGATGGGCGTACAAGTCACGCTGCGAGAGTTCCGTTTCGTTACCCGCAAAGCTGCCATAGACATTCACCCCATCCGCCAAGGTGAACGCGCTCGCAGAAACACTGTCGCCGTAGTAGGTACCATAGGCAATCCACACGTCCGGGGAAGTGCCGTAAATGCCCCGAATGACAGCGGCGGTGCTCAACGCCCAGTTAAGGTCGCCAGTCGCGTCTGCCCAGCTCGCGCCATCGCCTGTGCCGCCCACATTGACGTAAATGCGCGAGTAGTTGCTCGCCAGCGTGGTGAAGCGTCTCTCCAACCACGGACTTTGGTCGCCACCGCACAACGAACGGATGCGTACCGTGTATTCGGTGTTGTGCACCAGTCCCGTCAGCTCACAAGTCGTACCCGTGACCGGCACAGTGACAAACTCATCGTCCTGTGAACGCTTGTACTGCAACTCCACTCCACTGGCCCCGTTGCCGGACGTGAACTGGAGCTGCGCCGTGGAATTCGTCACACCCATCACTACGAGATTGGCACGATCACATTCCGCAGTGATGCACTGTCCAGGAATGCGCAAGTTGTTGCGATACCTTATCGGATTACCGCTGCTTCCCAAATTGTTGGGATCTATGTCGGAAGAGTAATTGCTTGCGTACATGCTCAGTTTTCCGGAAGAGTGGGCGTAGAAGACATTGCCGTATGAGTTCGTGCTGCCCGTGTTGTCGTCAAAAGCCACCACCAGATTGTCGGTACCGTTGTACTCAAAAGCTGAGTCGAACGGTATCCAAAACCAAAAGTTCTCTCCCGTATTGTTGAATTCCACCTCTCCGGAATAGACCAAGGTCAGGTCGCTCTGCGGGACCCAGTCACTGCCGTTGGAGAAACCGGTCTTGTTCGTGTGACCCAAGTAGATGTCCACATTGCGGACAACAGGGTAAGCATAATAATATTGCAGCGAAATGCCATTGATACTCGTGGAACCACCTATCTCATTCGCCATGAATAGCTGCTGGGAATAGCTGTATTTGTAACTCATGACATTCGGAATGCCATAACAAGTGGTGGGATTTGTGAAATTTCCGATGGCTACAGGATCGGTGTAGCCGCCAGAGCATTCGGTGGAAAAGGAAGTACTGAGGTAATCAGAATAGCCGTCACCACAAAGCGTACGCACCCGCACCTGATAATCCGTCTGTGGCTGCAGACCTGTAAGCATCAGGGATTCGTCCGTGGTGTTGGCGGCGGCAATCGTCCAACCTGCGGCTCCAAAAGCCTTGTAGGAGACCTCGTAAGGATGCGGCAGCTCAGAATATCCCTGCCGCCATGTCACGAATGCGGAGCTACCCACAATTTCAGAGACGGCGAGGTGGCGAGGACGGCATGTGTCTTGGTAAGTAAACGTAAATGTGGTCTTCGGAGTGAAGTTCTGGCGGGATCCGGTGGTAATGTAAGCCCCGCCACTGTAGCTGTTATAGTTATACAAACTTCCGTATTGGGAGCTGATGCCGTAGAACTGCGCACTTGCGTAGGCACCCGTGGTTGTCGTGGCTATTTCCAACAACAAGTTGCCTCCGTTATAGACAAAAGGCTGATCCAAAAGAATAGTCAACGTATTGTCAGTCGCAACCGACAATGTGCCAGTGTAGAGTGTGGTAAGCGAATCGGTCAGGAAGTAATTGTTCGAGAACGCGGTGGATGACGTAATTCCGAGCTTCACTTCGAAAATGGAGGTCCACGCCCTCCACGGCTGGTTTTTCAAGTGAAACGTGATAGCAGAAATATTCGACTCCTCCATATCAGCAAGCATCCATTCAGGATAGATCACCTGGTCTTTTAGAAAGTAGTCTGCATTGCTGCCGTCAAAGGGCACGCTGGTACTGTATTCTGTGCCGTCCGCCACCGTAAGCGTGGACTGGGCATGCGACCATCCAAAAAACAATGTCACAAAAAGGGTCAGCAGGAGTAAACTTTTTTTCATACTCATAAATCCAAATGTCCAAAAATAGGAAAACAGAAAATGTTGTGTTTTATGTATCAATTAGTTACAGAAAAACACTACACCATTTTTCTTTACAACGGCAAAAATAACATTTACACAAATGTAAGAAATAAAGGATTTATGAAAACTTATTAACAGAAACAGACCGAAGAGACAATGCGCACATCGTCTCCACAGGGCGTAACGACTTTGCTTTTACCTGAACCGCCGCACCACCGCCGCGACGATGCTATAGAGCAACGCCATGAATGTCAGCACGATGGCGATCCGGGCAATGTAGTCGCCGTGTTTCACGTAAAAAGTCTCATCGGATTTGGCATACACGGTGGCTTTGAAGGCCGTGCGCTCGTCGTAGTTCGTTTTCTCCAACACCCGCCCCAGTGGGTCGATGATGCCGGAGAAGCCGCCGTTGGCCGCACGAAGGATGTAGCGGCGCGTCTCAATGGCCCGCAGCCGCGACATCTCGAAGTGCTGCCGGTGCCCCGGACTGTCGTCCCACCACGAGTCGTTTGTGATGACCGCCAGCACGTTGGCACCGTTCTTCACGAAACGGCTCATCACCTCGCCATACACCGATTCGTAGCAGATGCCTGTGCCGACACCCACGGGTGTGCCGTTCACGTCAATCGTGAAGACCCGCTGCACCGTGTCGGTACCTAAGGAACTGTTGGAGCCGCCCAACTGGATCAGAGCTTCCTCTAAGAATCCGAAAACTTTCGGGAAGGGCATCTTCTCCACCCCCGGCACCAAACGGCTCTTGTGGTAGTGCCCCACCAAGCCGTTCCTGTTGTAAAAACCCGCCGTGTTGTAGAATTCCATGAACATGCTGGGCTGCACCTCCTGTGACACGGGCGAAATCCTGTGGTCGGAGATGCCCACGGTGGACAGTCCTAACACGAAGTTGAGGCTCGGGTAGCGTTTGATGGTGCTGTCTATCAAGGCGAAACCTTCGAAGCGGGTGTCCCCTTCCATGAAAGTCTTGTTCCGCAAGGCGTTCATGTCGATGGTGTGCGCGATGGCGGATTCGGGGGTGATGACGAGGTTTGTTTTCTCGTTGAGGTACGGCTTCGCCACATCCAAAACCCGCTGGATTTCCTGCGTGTTCGTAAGGCTGTACTCCTCCTTCCACGGATCGGTGTTCTGCTGCACGACGACCGCCTCGATCGGGGTGTCGTGCTCAATAGGTGCATCCTCGTGAAAAAACAGGCCCATGGATAAGCCGCCGGGAATCAGATAGGCTGCTGCCAGCGCGATGGCATACTGGGTTATTCTCTTCCGGTTATGCTGTTGGATCTGTCCGATGAGTCCAGAGAACAGGAAGTTCAGCAGGATGATCCAGACGGTGCCGCCCGCCGTACCGGTAACGCTGTACCATTGCACGATATCCGGTGTGTAGGCGAACACGTTGCCGAGATTGAGCCACGGCCAGGTCAGGTCCCAGTTAAGGTGCAGGTATTCGAAGGAAATCCAGAAAGCGATGAGCATAACAACCTGTAAGGCACCGTTTTTCACCTGTTTGCGGCAGGCATGCCAGGCGGAGAAGGTGAGCGTCTGCAGCAGCGCGTTCAGGATGACGGCCGCCGCCGCGCCAGGCACCGTGCAGTAGGCAATCCAGTAGGTGGTGATCAGGTTGAAAACGAAGAACGCGGGGTAGAACAGCAGGATGCCGCGCCCGAAGGCGTTGCGCTTGCCCTCCTGCAAGGAGATTTCGCTCAGCGAGAACAGGGGAATGAGGGCGAAAAATACAAGGAAGACGAATCCGTGCGCATACCACGGAAGCGCCAGCAGCACTCCACTCAATACGCTGAGGGCTAATTTAATGTACCATTTGTAATTCATAATACTTTTCTTTAACGTAGCGCCATTCCGCAGCCGACGACAAGTGGCGGCGGAATCTCCGACTCGCAAGAGAACGTGCTATCATTTCCCTTTGTATGCGTCAATTCCCTTCCGCAGGAATTGGATGTACTTGTCCTTGTCGCGCTCGTAGTAGGTCGGGCCGGAGAGGACGTTGCCGTCGGGATCGACCACGAAGTAGCAGGGCTGCGAGTTCTCGTGGTACTTGGTCTGTTCGATGTAGCGGTTCTTGGCGCCGAGCATGGTGATGGGGTCGCCGTTGGCGTCGGTGAGCTTGCCCTTCTCCTCGTCGGGCAGCGGGATCACCTTGTCGTCGGCGTACATGGTGCAGACGATGACCTCCTCGGCGAAGATGCGGCGCACCTCGGGATCGATCCAGACGGCGTTCTCCACGTTACGGCAGTTGGTGCAGCCGTGACCGGTGAAGTCGAGGAAGACGGGCTTGCCCTCCTTCTTGGCCACGCGCAGCGCCTGGTCGTAGTCGAAGTAGCCCTTGATGCCGAAGGGAATCTCCAGTTTGTCGGCGTACATCGGCTCCTCGGTCATCTGGTAAGTGCTGGCGGTCGCGCCTCCGGAGCCGCTCTCGGTGCGCACGATGTGGGAGATGTCGAAGTCCTGGGTGGTCATCGGTGGGAGCCAGCCGGAAATGGCCTTCAGCGGGGCACCGAAGAGACCGGGAACCATATAGACCACGAATGAGAAGACCGCCACGGAGAGCAGGAAGCGGAACCAGCTCTTCTGTACGGGATAGTCGTCGTCATGCGGAAACTTGATTTTTCCGAGCAGGTAAAAACCTAACATTGAGAACAATACAATCCACAGGGAGAGATAGACCTCGCGGTCGAGGATGCGCCAGTGGTAGGTCTGGTCGGGCACGTTGATGAACTTCAGCGCGAAGGCGAGTTCCACGAAAGCGAGCACCACCTTGAGGGTGTTCATCCAGCCGCCGGACTTGGGCAGCTTCTTCAGCATGTTCGGGAAGAGGGCGAAGAGCGTGAAGGGCACGGCGATGCCGAGGGAGAAGCCCAACATGCCGATGACGGGCTTCAGGAAGGAGCCGCCGGCGGCGTTGAGGGCCACCGCGCCCGCGATGGGCAGCGTGCAGGAGAAGGAGACCAAAACGAGGGTCAGGGCCATGAAGAAGATGCCGGCCACACTGCCCGCGTTCTGGCGCTTGGCGGAGCCGTTCACCCACGAACTCGGCAAGGTGATTTCGAAATAGCCTAATAGCGATAAGGCGAAGATGAAGAAGATGACGGCGAACAGGATGTTCGGGATCCAGTGGGTACTCAGCACGTTGCCGAGGTCCGCGCCGAAAATCAGCGACAGCACCAGACCGAAGATCACGAAGATCAGGATGATGAAGAGGCCGTAGAGCATGGCATTGCGCTTGCCGGTGTTGCCGTCTTTCGAGAAGTAGGAGACCGTCATCGGAATCATCGGGAACACGCACGGCATCAACAGGCCGACGAGACCGCCCAAGACCGCCCCGAGGAAGTACATCAGCAGGGACTCCTCTTCTTCGGCGTTGTCGGCGGGTTTGTCCGTGGCGGGGGCTACTTCCGCCGTCTGCGGTGTGCCGGTGGGCTCAACAGCGGCGTTGTCGGCCGGTTCCGCTTCTTCGGGCTCTTCCGCCACGGCAATATTCACCGTTGGATGGAAGCCCTTGAGGTCGAAGGAGAACTTCTCCTCGATGGGGGTGCAACGGCCCTCGATACAAGCCTGTCCCTCCAATTTGCCCTGCACGGTGAATGGCTGGTCGTCCTTCACCTTCACGCGCTGCTTGAAGGTCACCTGTTTGGAGTAGAAGTTGGAGTGCGCATCCAATAGGTCGTCGTAGTCGCTCTGCGGGGTCGGTTCGGTCACTTTGCCCATGCGCTCGTACTTCGGCGACTTGTTGAAGTTGAAAACCAGCGGCTGCTCGATCTGCCCCTGGCCGGGCTTCTGCGCGTAGAGATGCCAGTTCGGCTCAATGGTGGCGGTGAACTGCAGCTCGGCCACGGAATCGTTGACTTTCACCGTCTTGTAGGCCCATTTCACGGGCGTGACGGTCTGCGCGAAAGCGGAAAATGTCAGACATGCCAGCAGGCAGATTGTCAGAAGGATGCGTGTTTTCTTCATATTTCTTGCTTTTATATTCAAAAACGGTTTAAGGCGGCAAATGTACATAAATTATGAATATATACAGACAGGAGAAATTTTCATCGAAAAGAAGGCCCCCCGTCCCCGAGATTACAGCCCGCCATATTCACATTTATTAACATCCGTCCGAAAAAAGTGTATTTTTGCCGCTGATTTCGACTCACCCCTAAACCTCCTAAACCTCCTAAACCTCCTAAACTTAACCCATTAACCGAATAACCCAAGAATAATATGGAACTGAAACGCATGTTAGTGGCCAACGCCCTCCTCGGCATGGCCGGCGGCATCCAGTACCGCCATCTGAAAAAAGCGGACCAAAACCCGCGCAAAGCCAGCGAACAGACCCTTCGCGGCATCCTTGCGTACGCCAAGGACACCGTCTATGGTAAGGAACACGACTTCGCCTACATTCTTGAGGCAGCCGATGACACCGAACTCTATAAACGTTACCAAGAAAAGGTGCAAGTAAATGATTATGAGAATCTTCGGCCGTATGTGGAACGGCATAAACACGGCGAGGCCGACATCCTATTCCCCGGCAAGCCCGTCCTTTACGCCACCACCTCTGGCACTACCGCCGAACCCAAGTGGATTCCCATCACCCAGGAATACCTCGACAACATCTATGGTAAGATGACCAAAGTGTGGCTCTATAACTTCATCAAGAACCGTCCGAAAGTCTTCAGCGGCAAAATACTCTCCATCGTCGGCAAGGTTGTCGAAGGCTACGCTCCTGACGGCACCGTCTTCGGCTCCGTGTCGGGCGTTACCCAGCGTGACTGCCCTAACTTCGTGAAGGTGCTCTACTCTAACCCGCAGTGCGTCTATAGCATCGCCGACTACAACGCCCGCTACTACGTGCTTATGCGCATGGGCATCGAACAGGACGTCACCCTTATCGTCACAGCCAACCCCTCCACCATCGTGGAGCTCCAGAACAATGTCAACAAGTTCTACGACGACTATGTCACGGACATCGAGAACGGCACCTTGAACAAGAGCCTCGACATCGCGCCGGAAATCCGGGCCGAGCTGGAGGCCTGCCTCAAGCCCAATCCAAAACGCGCTGCCGAACTCCGCGCCCTCAAGGCCAAGTACGGCACTGTCCTGCCCAAGCACTACTGGCCCAACTTCCAGCTGCTTAACACCTGGAAATGCGGCAACACCAAGGTCTATCTTGACAAATTCAAGGATTCGTTCCCCCCGCAGACGCTCCATCAGGAGTTCGGCTACTTCAGCTCCGAATGCCGCTTCGGGTTGGTGCTCGACGACACGGTGAACACCGTCCTCTTCCCCCATTTCCACTACTATGAGTTCATCAGCGAGGAAGATCTCGAAAACCCGAACCCGACCTTCCTGCAGCTGCACGAGCTCCAGCAAGGCAAGCGTTACTGCCCCTACGTGACCACTTTCGCCGGCCTTTACCGCTACAATATGAACGACCTTCTCGAAGTGGGGCCGAACTTCCAGAACACCCCGACGGTGCACCTCATTCAGAAAGTCAACGGAATCGTCACCATTACCGGCGAGAAGCTCCATGAGCGGCAGTTCATTGAGGCTGTGCGCGAGGCCGAGGAGGTCACTGGGCTCAAGACCCGTTTCTTCATCGGGTTCGCCGACCTGAGTATTCTCGGCTACAAGTTCTACTACGAGTTTGCGGACCAAAGCGTCACGCAGGCGCAGGCCGAAGCGTTCACCGAAAAAGTTGACGAGATTCTGAAACGCATCAACGTGGAGTACAAGACCAAGCGCGACTCCCTCCGCCTGAAGGTCCCCGAGACCTACCGCCTGATCCCGGAGTCGTTCGAGACTTTCAAGGCCCGCTGCATCGCCGAGGGCGCCCGCGACGGCCAGTTCAAGCTCCAGCTGCTCATGCAGGACGAAAAACGTCACGAGAAATTCAAGAAATTGATAGTTGAAAATTGATAATTGAAAATTGTGGGGTTGCTCGTTTGGGAGTGGAATTGGCTATAAACGTTGGCTGTGCCTTCCGATAACCTCCTAAACCTCCTAAACCTCCTAAACTCCCTAACCTCCCTAAATGAAAAAAATCATCATATTCGATCTCGACGGAACCCTGTACGACAAGACGGGGCTGGCGCGGCGGTTGGTTTGGAAACAGCTGTTGCGCGGCTGTCTGCTCCTGCTCGTGCGCGAGCGCAAAGTGCGCAGACAGCTGCGCGGCCTGCATTTCGTCAGCGAGGAGGCTTTCTATGACGCGTTCTTCGCCGGCTTTCCCTGTCCGGAGAAAGCGCGGAGGTGGTATTTCGAGCAGTATATGCCTGACATGGCGGCCGTTCTGCGCAAACACTACCGAATGGCGCAGTGGTTGGAGTGGAAGATTCCGGAGCTGCGGGATAAGGGACAGAAGATTGTGGTTTTCTCCGACTACGGGTTCGTCAGGGAGAAGTTGGCGGCCATCGGCTTCGACCCTCAATGGGCGGACCTTGTGGTGGATGCGCCGTCGTTGGGCGGACTGAAGCCCTGCCGCGAGTCTTTTGAGAAAATCTGTCAGATGATGAATGCGCAACCGTCTGAGTGCTTGATGGTTGGTGATAGAGATGACACCGACGGCGAAGGAGCCCGAGCTGTGGGCATGGCGTTCGAGCGGGTGACAAAAGCCTGGGAACCGAATACGGATAGAGGGTAATCCACCTGCTTCTGTATAGATATTGAAAAGGCTGTCCGAGACGTGGACAGCCTTTTTCTGTGGAGCCGGAGGGAGTCGAACCCTCGTCCAAACATGCCGCAAGAATGCTTTCTACAAGCTTAGCCTCCGTTTGGTTGTCGGCGCCGGCATGGTACGGGGCACACCTGGCGGGCGCTTATCTTCTAAAGTTTCGCCTCAGCCTCGAAGCGCGGCCTTGGCTATCTGCCCTTTTATGATACTCCGTACCGGACGTTGGGCGGAAGAACTTCCGGGGGAGCACCCGCGGCTACGGACCTTGTCCGCGCGGCAGGATTCACAGCGGTTACGCTGCGAATGCGTATGAAGTTTCGCCATTTATTTGGCATCGAGGGTTAATTTTTGACGGAATCAGCCCACAAATTCCGGCCTGCTTACATTCCCCCGAACCTGCTGTCAAAACCAGACGGCCCCGAGGATTAAGGCGGGGTTACTTCACCTCGCCTTTCAGTTGCAATATCACTCTGTCGGTGTTTGCGTTCGACAGCACGGTGATTCTTTTGCTGATCAAGCCGATGTTCTTGGCCGTGTAGGTGGCCTTGATGGTGCCGGTTTTGCCGGGCATCACAGGTGCCTTCGACCATTCCACCTCCGTGCAGTCGCATGAGGAGATCACATCGTCGAGGATTAGCGGTTTCTTGCCGACGTTCTTGTACGTGATGGTCACCACCTTCACGTCGCCGACTTTCAGGGTGCCGAAATCGACCACTTTCTTGTCGAACTCGATTTCCGCGCCCGTGCCGGTGTAGGCCGTCTTGGCTGCTGGGGCCTTGGCCTTGCTCGTCTGCGCCTGAACCCCGAAACAGAGGCCTAAGCTGAGCAAACACACGAGAACCAGTATCTTTTTCATTTCCTTGTGATTTAAAGGGTTAGTTGTTCGCTTTCGGTGCACCGCTGTTGTTTTCCGGGGCGGCTTCCGTTGGCTTGGGATTCACGTTGCCCGTGATTTTCAGCACCACGCGGTCGTTCACGGCATTGGATTCCACCGTGATGGTCTTGTTGATCTGGCCGATGCGCTGGGTGTTGTATTTCACCTTGATGGAGGCCTTCTTGCCGGGGGCGATGGGGTCCTTCGGCCAGGAGGGTACCGTGCATCCGCAGCTGGAGCGGCAATTGGTGAGGATCAGTTCGGCCTTGCCTGTGTTCTTGAACACGAATTCGCACTCGCCGTTGTCGCCTTGGTTGATCTGGCCGTAGTCATGGACCAGCGACTCGAAGGTGATTTCGGGAGTTTTCACTTTTTTGTTCTTTTTGGGTTGTTCAGCGGTGCTTTGGGCCATGCCGGCTACCACAAGCGCCATAATCATCAGCAAACTGAATACTTTTTTCATAATTTTGATGTTAAAATGTCCTTTTTCTGTTAGTTCTTTATAAAAATTTTTTCCTGCGGCCCGCAAGGCCATCCCACAGCCCAAGTCTCATTCCTCATTGACCGCCTACACCGCTGTAGGTTTAACCGGCCTGCCACAATTTTTCAGCAGGAACGATTCCACGGCCAGTTGGTAACTCTCCAGTCCGAAGCCGCTGATGAAGCCCGCGCAGGCGGCGGAGAGCACGCTCTTGCGCCGATACTGCTCCCTGCCGAACAGGTTGCTTATATGCACTTCCACAACAGGGCATTGTGCGGCTCTCACGGCATCCGCCAACACCACCGAGGTGTGCGTGTAGGCTCCTGCGTTGAGAATGATTCCATGCAAGTTCCGTGCCGAAGTGATTGCCTCTGCCAGCTCTCCGACGCAGTCGGACTGGAAGTGTTCCAGTTCCACTTGCGGGTATCGTTCGCGCAGGTGTGCGAGGTATTCGTCAAACGAGGTGCAGCCGTAGATGTTCACCTCGCGCGTGCCCAAGCAGCCGAGGTTCACGCCATTGACAATCATCACCCTTATATGTCCGTCCTGTTTACTCATAAAGGATCACAAATACGTCCTCATTGGGTTTGTGCATGTTCAGTTGCTCCCGGCCGTACTTTTCCAAAAGAGCCGAATCCGCCACCAGTTGCTCGTAGGTGTAGATGTTGCCTATCTGGTTCTTGGTGTTGACGATTTTCTCCTCCAAATTGGCGATCTTGTGGTTCAGGTCCCGGTGGGTCTTGAGGTTGTGGTCGGAAAAGAAGAAGAAATACGCCAGAAACAGCACCGTTGTCGCCAAGTAGAGGATGGCGAACAGGCGGAAGCGGTTTCGGGTGTTCGGCGTGTTGTTCATGGCTTATCGGGCATAGTTGACGGCGCGGGTCTCGCGGATGACGGTGATCTTGATCTGGCCCGGGTACGTCATTTCGTTCTGGATTTTCTTGGACAGGTCGAGGGAGATTTGGTCGGCCTCTTGGTCAGACACCTTTTCGGCCCCCACGATTACGCGCAGTTCACGGCCGGCTTGGATGGCGTAGGTTTTCACGACACCGGGGTAGGTGAGTGCGAGGTTCTCGAGGTCGTTGAGTCGCTTCATGTAGGCTTCCACCACTTCCCTGCGTGCGCCGGGGCGTGCGCCGGAGATGGCGTCGCACACTTGGACGATGGGGGCGATGAGGGTCTTCATCTCCATCTCGTCGTGGTGGGCGCCGATGGCGTTGACGATTTCGGGGCGTTCCTTGTACTGCTCGGCCAGTCGTGCGCCGAACAGGGCGTGCGGGAGTTCAGGTTCGGTGTCGGGCACCTTGCCGATGTCGTGCAGCAGGCCGGCGCGGCGGGCGATTTTGGGGTTGATGCCCAGTTCGGCGGCCATGGCGGCGCTCAGGTTGGCGACCTCCTTGGCGTGCTGCAGCAAGTTCTGTCCGTAGGACGAGCGGTATTTCATCTTGCCTACAAGCCGCATCAGCTCATGGTGCATATTGTTGATTCCCAAGTCGATACAGGTGCGTTTGCCTAATTCGGCGATCTCTTGTTCGATCTGTTTTTTGGTCTTGGCGACCACCTCTTCGATGCGTGCGGGGTGGATACGGCCGTCGGAGACGAGTTTTTGCAGCGACAGGCGTGCGATTTCGCGGCGCACGGGGTCGAAGCTGGAGAGCAGGATGGCGTCGGGGGAGTCGTCGATAACCACATCCACGCCGGTGAGGTTCTCCAAGGTGCGGATGTTGCGTCCTTCGCGGCCGATGATGCGGCCCTTGATTTCGTCGTTCTCGATGTTGAACACCGAAACGGTGTTCTCGATGGCGGATTCCACGGCGGTGCGTTGTAAAGCGTTGACAACCACTTTTTTAGCTTCTAAATTGGCGGTATGCTTGGCATCGTCCACAATTTCCTTGATCATGACCAGGGCGTCGGCTTTGGCTTCGTCCTGCATCAGGTTGATGAGTTGCTGCTTGGCCTGTTCGGAGGTCATTTCCGCGAGGGATTCCAATTTCGTCTTTTGGGCGGTGATTTGCTCCTCCAGTTCTTTCTGCTTTTGGGCGACGGCGGCCATCTGCTTGTTGAGGTTCTCCTTCTGGGCGGCGTTCTCGCTGTTCTTCCGATTGAGGTCCTCCAGTTTCTGGTTCAGGGTGTTCTCCTTTTGCTTGAGACGGTTCTCGGCGGCGGAAATCTGCTGGTTCTTCTCGTTGCAGGCCTTTTCGTGCTCTGCCTTCAGTTGGATGAACTTCTCCTTGGCCTGCAGTATTTTCTCCTTCTTGATCAGTTCGCCGTCCTCTTCTGCTTTTTTGAGGGCTTCACGCCCGGACTTCGTAAGCTGCTTCTTCAACAGTGTATAGGCCAGGCCCAGTCCGATGCCGGTGCCAATCAGTATGCCTATAATAATTCCTGAAATTGTCATAAGTGTTTTATATATATTAATTTAACGTGTTCGTTTGGTTGAGACCCGATGTCTCAAAAAAAAAACCGCATAAGTCCCATAGGGTTTCGAAAAACTCCTACTTGATATGGTCGAAGGTGCCGTCGTTGCTTCGCGCTTCCCTGGGCTATGCGCCATCCGTGCGGATTGGGCCTGTTCTAGGCATGACAAGCGTCCCCTTCGTTTGTAATTCTGTTGAGTTTAACAAACGTATCTGGACTTATGCGGGATGTCTATTTTCAAAGAACGTCTAATCAACGGGGAACTGTTCCGACAGCTCCTTGAGCGACTCCATCATGGGAATCAGCTCTTCGTCGTATTCCCTCAGCCTTTCCTTGTCTCCGAGGCTCTTCACCACCAAATCCAGCATCACCATGTTCGTTAGGTCCTGCTGGTCTTTATATCGCCACTTTTTCGCAAAGTCGAAAAGGCTGTCATTGATCACTTTTTCAGCTTCCCGGAAATAATGTTCCCATTCTCTCTTCACAATGACTGTCAGTGGGCGTCGCCCCAGTGTCAGTGTCACTTTCACGCTGTCTTCTTCCATATCACTTTCCGCTCAGAAGCTTTATGCTATTGTCTATCTCCCGCACCCATTCGTTGATCTGCCGTTTCAGTTCTGTCCGATCCTCTCTGTCAGCAATAGTGTTTGTCAGTTCGACCAACTTCAGTTTATCCTCTGTTTTCGCAAGCTTCTCTCGAAGCAGTTCCTGCTCTTTCCGCAAGTTCTCATTCTCTTCGCGCAGGGCGTCGCACTTCGACTTCAGCTCTGAAAAACGGTAAACCGCCTCTCTAATATTCATTTCCGTTTCGTGGTACAGGCTCTCAAAAGACGGCATATCGTTTTCGTTAAAAACGCTGCAAAAATACAATTTTTTGCTCAATTGCTGCATTCTCTTTGCGGAAAGGGATGTTAAAAATCCGTTTTTGCGTTCATATTTCTTTATAATACAAAACCTTACATTTTTTTATAAACATTTGTTTGTTTTTATTTTTCCCCTTTGAGCGTGCCGCGCTTTTCTCAACATTCTGATGTTGAAAAAAAAGTGACCCTCCCTCTTGACAGCCCCCGTCCCGAAGTGCTATCTTTGCACTATGAAAACGAAATTCCACTTTACCCGAGGCGAATGGGCGGCCGCCCTTTTTCTGCTCACTGTCATGACAGCGAGCAATGTGTTCTATTTTGTCGGCGACATCGGTCTGAAGCCGTCTTGCGATGTCCGTCAATATGAGGCGCTTTTCCAGCGTTTCGCGGAGGCGCAGCGTCGTCAGGACGATTCGGCTGCTGCGGCGAGGATGCGGCAGTATGGCGACAGGCCGAGCATCCGGTCCGACACGGTCTCCCCGCTGAAGCCGCTGGATCGCAAGCCGATGTACGATGTCGTGAAGATTGATCTTAACAGTTGCGACACCGATGCCCTAATCGTCGTGCCCCAGTTCGGGAGCAAGCGAGCCGCCAAACTCGTGGAATACCGCGAGAAGTTGGGAGGTTTCCACAGTTTTTCACAGCTTCAGGAAGTCTATGTGTTGCAAAATATAGATACGGTGAAGTTGAAGACGTATCTGTATATCGGCGACCGGGGTGTCCGGAAGCTAAAGGTCAACAAGGCGGATTATGCGGAATTGGTTGCGCATCCGTATATTGATGCGTATCTCACCAAACTTATTCTCCGTCACCGAGGGAAAAACGGTCCGATACGCAGCCTTGAGGAGTTGCAGCAGGTCACGCATGCCTATCCGGAACTCATCGAAAAGCTCCGCCCATATTTGGATTTCGGCGAATAGACAGGTGCTGTAAGGACGAAAATAGTATCTTTGCCGCGTGAAAAACATGGATCGATGAAGTTAGGCAAAGACTATTTCTTGGCGGACGATGTGGTGGATTTGGCTCGCGACTTGATTGGGAAGTCGTTATTCACGCGTGTGAGCGGTCAACTCTCTGGCGGGATTATTTGCGAGACGGAGGCGTACAAGGGAACGTCCGACCGCGCCTCGCATGCGTTCGGGGGACGTCGCACGCGCCGCAACGACATGATGTACCACGAAGGTGGCGTTGCATACGTCTATCTCTGCTACGGCATGCACCACCTGCTCAATTTCGTCACGAACAAGGCGGGGATCCCCGACGCGGTGCTCATTCGCGGCATCATACCCACGCATGGCGAGGAGCTGATGCTGCAGCGCACCCGCAAGCGTTGCATCTCCCGTGAAATCGGTGTCGGGCCAGGGAGAGTCTCCAAACTATTGGGAATCACCGTTTCCGACAACGGAATTTCGCTCTGCGGCGATATGTTGTGGGTGGAGGACCGGGGGCTTCTCGTTCCTGATGAGTGCATCCAGTCCACTCCACGCATCGGGGTGGATTATGCGGGGGAAGATGCAAGGCTCCCGTATCGGTTTGTCTATGCCGGTGAGCGTCTATAAGGAGGGTGAGGGTTACATTTCGCCATCGCCTTCGCCACCGTATTCATCCTCTGTGATCTTCTGCTTCCGGCTGTTGTAGTTGTTGAATTTGTAGGTGATGTTGACGGAGATGTGGCTGCCCTGGTTCTCGCGGATACTGTAGGAGTAGTATCCTGTCGGTTCGTTGAGGCCTGCCCACGATTCCACTTCCGTCTTGCGCACGGCGGGAA
This sequence comes from Bacteroidales bacterium, assembly GCA_017527945.1. Next base: position 17,509 of record JAFXPL010000007.1, read on the forward strand.
TCCAGTAGAGCAGGTTGCGGATGTTCACGCTGAGTACCAGGCTGTTGTCGAGGAAGCCTTTCTTGATGCCGAGGCTGGCGCGGTAGGAAGGGGAGCGTCGTCCCTGGCCCACGCCGCCGGTGCCCCATCCCATGCTGCCGGCGGTGAGCGTGCTGGAGCGGTAGCGGAAGTTGAGCTGGATGTCGAAGTCCTTGCCCACGGTGAAGGTCTGGTTGAGGCCGAGAGTCCACACCCAGTCGCGCGAGAGGTTTTCGTCGAGCAGGTTGTTGCTCTCGATGATGTTGCGGTAGAAGCTGCCGGTGAGGTTCACCTTCCACACTTTCTTCACCTTCTGGCTCAGGAACGCCTCAACGCCGAAATTGTGCCCTTTGTTGAGGTTCTGGTAGGAGGTCATCGTGTAGAAGCGGTCGGTTTCCGGGTCTTGCAGGATTTCCGTGTAGCGCGTGATCATGTTGGTGCGCAGGCGGTAGAAGGCGGTGAGGGTCACGGTGGTGGCGTTTTTGTTGAACATGTAGCCGAGTTCCGTGGAGTTGGCGATTTCGGGCTTGAGGTAGGGGTTGCCCTGCGAGAGGTTCTCGCGGTCGGCGTAGTTGACGAACGGGTTGAGCTGGTGGATGCGCGGGCGCGACACGCGGCGCGAGTAGCTCAGCTGCAGCGTGTGGTTCTCAGTGATGTCGTATTTGATGTGCAGGGTGGGGAAGAGGCTGTAGTAGTCGAAGTGGTAGGCAGTGTCGGCACTGCGCAGGTCGGAGATGGTGTTGGCGATTTCGCCGCGAAGGCCCGCCTGCACGCTCAGCTTCTTCCAGAAGGTGTTGGAGTAGATGAAGTAGGCGGCGTTCAGGAACTCGTAGTAGGTGAAGTCGTTGCGCTGGTCCAGTACCTCCTCGGCGGTGGTGCTGCTCTCGCCGTCGTAGAGCGCGTAGTCCTGTCCCACCTCCCGGTAGGAGAACTTGTAGCCGGTCTCGATGCGGCCGCCGTTGCCCACAGGTGTCACAAAATCGACCTGCGCGGTGGCGTTGCGGTTCTGCTCCAGCGTGTTGGTCTTTTGGAAATAGTCGGGCACGTCGAGCAGGGAGCGTTGCAGGAAGGTGTCCACGAACTCCCCGTTGCGCTGCGTGAAGAAGAGGTCGGCGGTGAGCTCGCGTCCCTTGGTCAGGAACGTCTTCTTGTAGTTGATGTTGGCGTCGATGTTCTTGAAGGAGCGTTTGCCATGTCCGTTGCGGATGTAATGGTAAGCGGTGTCGTAAATGTTGCCTATGTGGTTGTAGGTTAGCGAATTGAGCTCGCTGTTGTTGCGCATGTTGCCGAGGTTTCCGCTGATGCCGAAGGTGATGCTGTTGTATTTGTTGATGTAGTAGTCGAGGGAGAGGTTGGCGTTGTGGAAGCCGTCGCGGTGGTCGGTGAAGTTGTCCTGCTCCAACCGGCTGCTGTCCCTCTCGCTCCATGAGTCGCGCCACAGGGAGCCGCCGTTGCGGAAGGAACCGCCCCGGTAGCCGTAGTTGAAGAAGATGTTGATCTTGTCGTAGCGGTAGTTGAAGCTGCCCCCCGCGTTGTAGCCGCTGATGAAGGGGATGTGGCGGTCCCGATAGACGAACGCCATTGCGCCGCCGCCCTGCACCATCGCGTTGAACCCCGACTCTTTCTTCTTCTTGAGGATGACGTTGAGGATGCCGGCCATGCCGTCGGGCTCCAAGCGGGCCGACGGGTTGGTGATGACCTCCACGCTCTCGATCATGTCGGCGGGAATCTGGTCGAGGGTGAGGTTGGTCGGACGGCCGTCAACCAGGATGGTCACGTTCTCGCTGCCGCGCAGGCTGACGTTGCCCTCGATATCGACCTGCACGGAGGGAATCTCCTCCAGCACTTCCACCGCCGAAGCTCCTGCCGCGCTGATGTTCGATTCCACGTTATAGACCGTCTTGTCGAGATTGGTCTGCAGCGCGTCTTTCTGCGCCCGAATGACCACCGCGCTCAGCTCCGTGAGTTTGTCGGTCATTTTGTACTTGGGGATGCGATAGACCGCGTTGGCCTTGCTGATCTCAAAGGCGGGGGATGTCGATTTCTGGTATCCGACATATTGGATTTCCACAAAATAGCGGCCGAAGGGGATTCCTTCGAGGAGGAATTTGCCGGCCTCGTCGGTGAGGCCGAACTGGGCGGTCACCGAGTCGGACACGCGCTTCACGTTCACCGAGGCGTATTGCAGGGGCACGTTGTTGGCGTCCACGATGGTGCCCATCACGGTGCCGCTGGTGCGGGTCTGTTGCGCAGGGCGTTGCATCTCGGGCTGCGCATTAAGGTTGAAAATGAGTATGGAGATGGATAAAACCATCAGGAATCTCAGAGTGCTTTTGTTCATGCGGGTCATAAGTCGAATGCTGATCTGTCAATGAAAGCTTTGCAGACCGATGGGCATGGTAAAAGTTTAATTTGCAAGCTCGATTTTGTTTTGTCGTCCTTCGGGACGGCGCTCGTCGTCCGGTTCACCACTCTTCGTCCTCAGTGGTTTGCAGTTCCAGTTTGGTGGCTGTGTCGAAATAGCAAAGGAAGATTTCCGCGCCGTGGCGTATCGTCTGCAAGAGGTCTTTTTTTTGCAGCAACTCCCTGCAGTAGGTGAAAATCTTCTCGTTGGCGATGACCATGCACTTCACTCTCGCGCGGGTGAGGGCCACGTTCAGCCGGTTCGGACTGTAGAAGAATTCCAGATGGTCCTCCACCTCTGCCGGGTTGGAGTTCGACATACTATATATTATATAGTCTTTCTCTTGGCCTTGCATCCGTTCCACCGTGTCGACGAAGAGCGTTGCGGCGGTCTCCTGCCCGCATCGTTCCAACAGCGCCCGCTTCACCTCGCGAATCTGTGCCCGGTAGGGACTCATCACCCCTATCTCGCTGATAGGTACGTCGTTGAATAAAAGATCGTTGACAATATCGGCGGTGAGGTTGGCCTCGAAGGGCGACCGGCCGAGCGAGTCGAACTCGTGGTGGACGACCAACAGCTCGTTGGCCTCGTGGCGGACGATTTCTGGCGCGAACTCGCAATCGAAGAAGGTGTAGGGCCGCTGCAGCTCATGGGCCGCCGTTATCCTTTCGTCGTAAAACAGCCGGTTGGGAATTCGTATCAGGCTGTCGTTGAGGCGGTACGATTGGTCTAACAGGGTGATGTCCTGCGGGTAGAGGTCGGCGAGCTGCCGGAAGATGCTGCGGTCGAAGAACTTGTTGCCGGTGCCCTGTGGCACGATGGGGTCGAGTTGCTGGTGGTCGCCCACGAAGACGAGGCGGCGGCCGTGCAGGATGGCGGGCAATGCGAGCGGGATGCTCATTTGTGCGGCTTCATCCACGATTACATAGTCGAATTTCCAGCCTTCGAGCTTCTTGCTGGCCGGGTAGCAGAGCGCGAAGGGAGTGCCGCCCACCACGAACCCCACTTGCGACAGCTCCGGGTTGCCCTGGTAGTCGCGGAGTTTCAGCGCCTGCTTCCGGGTGATGTGCGGGTTGTGGAGGATTTCGTCGGCTTGGTGCCGCTCCCCGACTTTCACCACGAACCGTTTGTCCTGCAGCTCGTTGGCGATGGCGTTGAGGCAGTTGTTGATGGCCGTGTGCGTGGGGGCGGTCACGAAGACCTTCTTGCCCATCTGCATCAGGTAAGAGACGATTTTCGCGATGGTGAAGGTCTTGCCTGTGCCCGGAGGCCCCTGGATCAGGTGGAAATAGTGGCAGACGATGGATTTTCGGATGGCCTCGTTTTGGGAAGCGTTGCCGCAGTTTGGCGACGGCGACTCGCGGTACTGGTTTTGGAAGCCGCCCGACAGGAACTTCTCGATGTGGTCGCAGTACTCGGGGAGTCCGAAGAGCGCATCGCGGGTGGCGAGCAGCAGCCGTTGGGTGATGTTGCTGTTCACGGCATTGACCTCCCAGCCATCGCGGGGATAGTCGCTGATATTCAGTAGATTGTGCTTTACCTCGAAGGCTCCCGAGCGCAGCACGAAGTCGTTCACGTCGTCGCGTTCGATTTCCATCAGAAACGACAGTGGTCCGTGGCTGAGGCGCACTTGCGTGCCCTCGCGGAACTTAGAGATGTTGTGGTCGCAGTGGATATGCACGCGGTCGATGTAGCGCATCGTGCCGGCCGGCGCGGGCGTGAACCGGTTGGGCGCCCCGTCGTGGAACTCGAACTCCGCGTGCAGGTTGGTCATGGTGTAGCCTCGGTTCACGCGTTCCTGCAGCGGCCTGCTCATCAGTTCGTTGTATTCTTCGTCCTGTCGCTGCTGCTGGACGTCGATGGCTTCGGAAAGTTGTTGGAGGAAGGTCATGGCTGGGTTAATGGGTTAATGGGTTAG
>JAFXPL010000044.1 GCA_017527945.1 Bacteroidales bacterium
GCAGCTATTACCGGCTTTCCAATCTGGCAGGACAGCTGCTTTCAGAGGCGTGGATTACAGGAACAACGATAACCATAGATCTTTCAGCGTATAAAACAGGAGTTTATATGCTGACCATCGCATTGAACGGAAAAACGGAGAGCTGGAAAATCGTGAAAAAGTAGCATAGTCATGAAAACACAACACGTCATCAATAGGTCAGGCTTAATCATGCTGCTATGCCTGTTAGGCTTAGTCGTGAAAGCCCAGAACACTTCCCTGCCCGTGGGCGTTGTTCCCGGAAGCGCGGATGTGTCCGACATGGGTGCGGCAACATATAATATCCCGATAGAAGTCGTGCCAGGGACAAAGGGGGTGCAGCCGAACCTTAACGTGGTGTATAACAGTACGGGTGGTGCAGGTCTTTTAGGATGCCAATGGGATTTGGCCGGACTCTCTTCCATTGCAAGGACTGGGCAGAACACGTTTCTGGATCTGCGTTCCTCTTCCGTGTCGTTAGACTATACCGACCGTTTCGCCTTGGATGGAAACCGCTTGGTGTGCAACGACCCGACCCAATATGGATATTCAGGCACTTTGTATCAGCCTGAATTTGAGAACTTTTCGAAAACATACTCCTATGGAACGACTGGGAACGGTCCCGACTTCTTCAAGGTTTTCCGGGACGACGGCAGTGTGGCGGAATACGGCAACAGCGTGGACTCGAAGCAGAAACTGGGGAACACGGTCTGTCGCTGGTTGGTCAACAAGGTGACAGACTTGAACGGCAACTACATGACCTTCAGCTATGGACGGAACGGGAATGAGGTTTGGATTGACCACATCGACTACACGGGGAACGAGGAGGCAGGGCTAAGCCCCTACGCGCGGGTATCGTTCGCATACGATGTCTGTACACATATTGCCTCTGAATTCGTGGCGGGTCACGAAATCAGGCAGACCCGGCTGCTGCGGGCCATAACAGTCCAATACAAGAACGGCTCCGCCTACGAGACTGTCCGGCAGTATCGCTTCGACTACGCCGAGGGTTTCCCAAAAAGGCTGACCGGAGTGCGGCTGGCCGGGGCAGACGGCACTGAGTTGAACCCGACGGTGGTGGAGTGGTCCAGTATCACTTACAATGACCATGTAAATGCGACATTGCTGCCAATAAACAATCTTGAAAGCGAAAAAAAGCATACAGCAGTCGATTTCAACAAAGACGGGAATTGTGATGTGTTTGTTTATGGCGGAAGATCCATATATTACTATGTGAATCAGAATGGGAATTTCGTTTACAGCAACTATCACTATGACGCCGGCACATCCTATTATGTGCGCAAATGTGTCCCGGCCGACATGGATGGAGACGGTTTCAGCGAAATCATCACGTCATTCACGGATTATCAAAAACACATGACTTATGTGACGCGAACCTGTCTTCCATTCCAAACGGACACGCTTTTCCCCGTGATTCAAACAAATGGATATAAGGATATTGTCACAGGGGATTTCCTCGGGAACGGCCAAAACCAAGTGATCTTGCTTTACCGAGGACCGTCGTCTTATTGTATCCAAACATCCTTCCAAGGCTCTCCCCAAACGGTTTCAGGAGGCTATGCCGATGTCATTGACTTCGACGGAGACGGTCAGATGGAACTGCTGGTTTTGGATGAAACAACATTGACAAACTTCACTGTTTACAAATACGATGTAGCATCGGGTGTGTTTTTCGTGCTTCATCAGGGAGCATTCAACAGTGCGTTCCGCGCTTCCGGTGATTTCAACGGAGATGGCATTTCTGATGTCCTTATCGGGCAAAGTACGTCTTTCCGGATCTTGCTGGGCACGGGGAAAGGATTTGTCACAAAACCCGCCAACCAGTCTTTTGGCCTCCATAATACGCTAAGCTCCTACAGGATCTCCCCTGTCGTGGTGGACATCAATAATGACGGCTTCGACGATGTGCTTGCCTTCAACAAGGTGACGGACGGCTTGAAGGTGATTTGCTATGTCGGAAGCGGATTCTTTGACGACACGCTCCATTTTAAAAACAACATTTCCCCATCCATGTTGCCAGTTTTCCTCTCCTTGGCGGACCTTCCCAAGCACGATTTCACTTTTGGAGATTTCAACAACGACCGCCATCTCGACCTGATTTCATTCAAGACTATCGACCCCACTCACGATGGCTTGCTCGTATATGAATTCAACATGGACAAACGTTCTCCGCAGGTCCGTAAAGTCACTGTTGGCGACGGTTCCTATACGAGTTGGCAATATCACGACATCCACGGACTTTATTACCGGTATGCTTCCCATGTCAGCATCTTGCCGTTCGGAGTCAATGTGGTGGAGAGCATGACAAACACCTTGGGGACATCAACCCAAACAAACACGATACGCTACACATTCCAGCAGCCAGCCTTCAGCTTCAAACGGCATCAACGGATGGGGTTCCTGAGAAGTGCTCTGACGGATGTGAACCTGCAAACAACGGACTCCGTTTACAGCCAGATAATCAAGAATGATTATGGATTGCCGCAAGATATTCTTATGCCCTTGTCTCGGAAAACATACGTTTCCAGACAACTTACCAAAGCGACAGAATACCAGACTTTGTGCCCGATGTTTAGTAACGGGAAACGGTGTCTGCCATACATTTTCAAGACTGCGGACACAAATCTCTTGGACATGTCGGTCATCACCAATCGGACATTGAGATGGCCACACACAGGAAGACTGCAGGCTGTCAGCACGGAGACAAAGACCGCAGGGGACTTCTACCCCTTAACCACGGAACGGACGGAATATCGCCAATCAACCCACACCTTGCCGTCCGGAGCACATGTCACCTTGACGGACAGCACAATCACGGAAATATGGATGAACAACAATAACGCCCTGAAATCCGTACAAAGACAATTTTTTCAATATAATAACCGTTCTTTGCCCGAACAAATCACGGTGATTATGGATGGAGTATCTACTACGCAACAGATTCTAAACTACGACTATTTCGGAAACGGAACCATAATCACGTATTCCTGTGACAGCTGCTTGGACAGAAACATTGCGATAAATTATGACCATACGGGAAGATTCTGTGAATATCGCAGTCTTGGTTCCTCGTTCAGCCATTCTTACACTTATTCTCCGACAACGGGGCTTCTTGTCTCGCAAATGGACGAGAACAACCTGGCCACATCCTACTCCTACGACGCATTCGGGAGACTTACGGCCATACATTATCCAGATGGCAATCGGGACACCATCCGTTACAAATGGTACACGGGCACGGAAGTCCCTTTCGCAAAGTATTATACGTTGGCCAGAACTCCTGGGCAGGACTATGACACAGAACGGTATTATGACCTCATGGGCCGGAACGTCTGCACCCGCTACAACGGTTCCTATTCCGACACTTGCTACGATCTCAAGGGGAGTGTGTACCGAATATCCGCCCCGTATATGCGCGGTACTTCGGATGCAAGCAAGGTCTGGCATAACTTCCAATACGACTTGTATGGACGGGTCATCCACGAAACGGGGCCTTATTCTGACATGACCTACCAATACTCGGGATACACCACCACGATTACCGACAATTTGCGCAACACCTCTGCCACACGCACCGTGGACGCGGCGGGCCGTGTTCTTTCCGCCACGGATGCAGGCGGCACCATCACCTTTGCCTATTCCCATGTCCCCTACAACGGACATACAGCCACCCAGACATCCATCACGGCCTGTGGAAACATTTCCAGGGTTTTGACAGACGCCAAGGGGAATAGACTTCAGATTACGGACCCGGATGCGGGAGTTGTCACTTGCCGGTATAACGGTTTTAACCAGGTGACGCAACAATCAGATGCACGAGGCAACCTCACGCGTTTCCAGTACGACCAATGGGGGCGGCTGTCGCAAAAGCAGTTCACCACCCCTGCGAATGAAAGCGAGACCTGGACATACGAATACGACCATTACACCTCCTCAAACCGTGGACGATTGAAATTGTACCGAATCAAGAAGAACGGGGCTCTGTCCGAAGAACATCTTTACGACAACCTCTCCCGTCCAGCCTCCCGCACGCGCCACATCGACGGCATCGCTTACACCGAGTCATACGCCTACAACGCATACGGACAGCTGTCCACACTCACTTACCCAGACGGTTTCGCCACCGACTTCTCTTACACGGGCAAGGGCCACATCAATGAGATTACCCGCCATGACGATGGCCGACGGATTTTCAAGGCATATAACTACAACGTTTTCGGGCAGCCCACCCGGTGCGGCTACGGCAACAACACCGCCACCGGCTACCAGTACAATGCGGCAGGGCTGTTGACCCGCATCAATTCCGGGAACAAGAACTATGCCCCTGTGAACCCCGGAAGGCCTCCTATCATTGATTTTGAGCCGTTGTCCGGTATCGGCAGTGCCGGCATAAACTCGGTCACCCTGAATCCCCCAGACGAATCCCCGTTCACCGTGGACTCCACCGTCCAGAACTTCCGCTACCAGTACGATGCCATGGGACGGCTGGTTCAACGCGTTCAGAAGAACAGCCAGTATGAGACATTCCAGTATGACAACCTCGACCGGCTCACCTCCTTCGCGCAGGGCACGCTCAGCGGCACCTCCCAGACCCTCACCACCACGTATGACGGCCAGGGCAACATCCTGAGCAACACCTTGGTCGGAACGTACAGCTACGGCAGCGACAAGCCGCACGCCGTGACGGAGGTGACCCCCAACGACACGTTCCCTGATGCCATCTCCGCCGCCAACTGCATAACGGAGTACAACGCCTTCAACCAGCCTTCCCGCATTGAGGAAGGAGACGAGGAAATCCTGTTGGAGTACGGTGCCGACGGGCAGCGGGTGAAGGCAGTGTTCAAATACCACGGGCATGTGGTGCGCACCCGCTACTACATCAGCTCCAACTACGAGAAGGAGGTGGAAGCCGGCGGAGTGACCACCCATTACAACTACGTCTATGGTGCAAACGGCCTCGCCGCCATCTGCGTGCGCCGCAACGGCATTGACAGTATGTACTACGTGCATCCCGACCGTCTCGGCAGCTACACGCACATCACCAACAGCGGCAAGCAGGTGGTTCGCGCTTTGCACTTCGACCCATGGGGCAACGTGAAGACTGATGCCGACTGGACGGTGTTTGCGGAGGGCGAGCCAGGCCAATTGGCAGAGACCTTCCGTTTCGACTGCGGCTTCACCGGCCACGAGCACTACGCCGGCCTGAAGGTCATCAACATGAACGGCCGCCTGTACGACCCCGTGATCGCCCGCTTCTTCTCCCCCGACAATTTCGTGCAGGCACCCGAGTTCACGCAGAGCTACAACCGGTACTCGTACTGTTTGAACAACCCGCTGCAGTGGGTGGACCCGAGCGGGGAGGAGGTGTTTTTTCCGTGGTACCGTGACTTTGTCGGTTTTGTGCACTGGATTGGCTCGGTGGACGACATGCCGGGGTCAGGACAATTTCTCGGCAACGAGGGCGTGTTCTCCAGCAACGGCGAGATGCGCTACTACTACGCCGACGGGAGGGTCTCGAACAACAAGCTGCCGCAGGTGTTCATCGACTGGGGGAATCCATCGGAGCTTGCCTTCCCCTCCTTCCCCATGCGCGGCGCGGGCTTCTACCGCATCGGCGACCCCTCCGGACAGACGGGCAGCTTCTCTACCACTTTCCAATATATGGCTCCCATAAATCCCGGATATATCAACGGGTTGAACGGGTTATCAGTCTCTGTTGGAACGCAGTATCATCTGATTGAATTTGCAGCCAGGAGCAAGTATAAATCTGCTAGGACATGGCGAAAGTTTAAAAATCTTTCTGAATCTAAAAGGACATGGAGATATAACCATTCTATCGGACAGTCAGGTAAAGCACTCAAAAGCGTGGCAAAGTGGACAGGAAATGGATTGGCAGCTGTATCTATTGGTCTTGAAGGATATGATTTATTTACATATACCAACAATCATGGATTTTCATGGGAGGCAACAACAAAATTCGGGATAGATTTTGCCATGACTTGTTTAGGTGTCTTTGGCGGTCCTGTAGGATTTGCAATTAGTACTACATATTTTATATTAGACGTATCAACAGATAGCTTCGGCGGTTTTGGAAAGATGTATTAACATGGATTCTCAAGCAAAAAATATTCACTTTTCATGGTGGTTGAAATGGCTTAGTAGAGCGTATCAATGGCTTTCTCTTGAAATAATGTATTCCACACTATCAAGTGCTTTGGGATTATTGGGATTTCATATTTGGATCGTATTGTGGAGTATTGTTCCTTTTTTCTTTCCAAATCTTGTATTGCAATATTACAGTGAATATTACCTTTTTGTTTTTATAGGTGCGCTTTTAGTTGTAATTTCACTGTCTGTAATCGATCATTACACCATAAAATCATCAGCAAAAAAAAGGGAAGTGTTCTTGTCTTATGCCGGGGAATCTTTTGTTAAATCTATTGAAAACTTGAAAAGAGTCTTACCGATGGTTCTCGTTGTAGCCATTGCCCTCTTACATACTATGATAATTGTTGCTTTCTTTATGCTGTCGTTATTAATCAATGCGAAAGTCTTATAAAGGAAATGAATAAAGTTGTTAGAAATCACACACATAGCTTCACCGGCCACGAGCACTACGCCGGCCTGAAGATCATCAACATGAACGGCCGCCTGTACGCCCCCGTGATCGCCCGCTTCTTCTCCCCCGACAATTTCGTGCAGGCACCCGAGTTCACGCAGAGCTACAACCGGTACTCGTACTGTTTGAACAACCCGCTGCAGTGGGTGGACCCGAGCGGGGAGCTCTCCTTCAACGACTGGTACATTGACTCAAAGCGTAACTTGCAGTGGTTTGAGAGTACCAGCGATTATGTGGAAATGAACGGGGAGATTTATTCCAGGGTTGGTAACGTAGTGGTTGCCTTTTCCAAAAATGGCCTAAGGATTTACGGTGATGAACACGGGGGGATGCACTATTTGTACCCATTGCAAGTGGTGCTCATTGGCAAAGCCAAACAACAACAAGAAGCTGCGCCTTCTTCTGAAACAGAGCTTAGCTTGAGTTATCCGCAAAATGTTGTCACATACGGCTCCTCCTCTTTCAGCATCGTTGGTTATAGCATGGAACAAAGCAGTTCCTCATTTAGTTTGACCGACAGTAGGGGGAAGTTAAACATTCGCTATTATGAAAGTGGCTGGTTGGGAAATCAATATGTTAAGACCTATTCCACGGCACAAGTTGGCAAATACGCAAACACTATTGGTAATGTCTTAGGATCAATAGATGCAATGTATTCTTTCTATAAAGCTGTTCAATCCGAATCTGTTCCTGAACGATTGTGCTATGGATTAGACGGGACTGTAGATATTGTGGGGATGTTGGGACCTTTAGGAGTATTATTGGCCTTAAACTATAATGTACAAATTAAGAATTACCCGACCATTCAAAAAGAGTTGAGACGTCAGCACTGTGACAGGAACGACATGATTAGGAAGGACTATTTCCCTATCGGATACCCTGGTATGCCCTTCAGATAACAGAGTTGAGAAATATGTACAGGTTTTGGGAATATTGTTTTTATAGGATTGCGAGATCAAGTCTTCTTCAGGAAGTAGAGATACCGACACTCATTTATATAGACGCATGTACGTTCACATCTCTTTTGCAAAGTGCCAATGTGTTAACGGTGGTTCATTTGTTCAATCAGTCGGGTGTCATAGACATTGTCATCACAGTTACATTCTTAATTGTAAATCTGTTTGTTCTGAATGAAAAAAAATATACTGCATTGTGCGAAAAGTACAAAGAGGAAGCGAACAAACGTTCAAGAGGGATTGCCGTTTGGGCTTATGTCATCTTGTCTGTGTCGGCTTTCTTAATCCAGATCATAACAAAAACAACCGTGTGACTATCATTATGCAAAACAGCGGGACGTATTCCTTCAAGGTAAGCATGCGCGGCGCTGGCTTCTACCGCATCGGCGACCCCTCCGGGCAGACAGGCAGCTTCTCCAGCACTTTCCAATATATGGCTCCCATAAATCCCGGATATATCAACGGTTTGAACGGGTATGGGGTGGCCAACGGGGTTAAGACCAACTTGATTGAGGCGGCGGTGAGGTACGACTACAAGTCGGCGCATTCATGGTGGGAGTTCCAGCATTTGCGTCCGAAACAGATAAAATTCCGTAAATCTCGGACTTTAGGTAAAACAGGGGCAAAGTATTTGAAAACTTTCGATAGAATTGGTGCTGGAGTAGCTGTTGCTTCTGCCGTAATGGAAACAATTGATTACCGTTCTTACTACAAACAATACGGTTTTGATTGGTCAGTGACCACAAAGTTTGGCTTAGACATGATTATGACAGGAATTGGTTTCCTTGGCCCTGTTGGTTTGACCATTTCTAGTGCTTACTTTATATTAGATGTGACAACAGATGGATTCGGAGGTTTTGGAAATATGTATTAAAGTGCTTTTTTATGAATAGTGAAAAATATGGTTTAACAATATTGTTGTCTCGAATATATTTTTGGTTCGAGAGTTATGACAGGTTTAATTATTCTGCTCCTCCGTGGACAACTTTATTAATGATTTCGAATATAATTTGCTGTTTAATCCTACTAACAATAGACGTTCTTGTTGTACTCGCTGGTTGTCATGTAGCCTCTTTTAATGGTAAAACTATCACATTTGTAATCCTATATTTAGGTTCTATCTTTGTAGTGTCAACACTTTTAACCATTATTCTGGAATCAAATGACAAGAAAAACAGGAAAAAAATGGAAAAATATGCAGGCAAGGAGTACTTGAATCTTTTATGGAAGAAAAGTAGGAGTAGATCTTTTATATTGGAATGGTTTCTATATAGTTCTTTGTTACTTGTTCCAACCATTATAAATGGCTTAAGTATATCGTATTTGTGTGATTGATTTTAATGAGATATATTCCTGTTGGCACTCCCGGTTTCCCGTTTAAATAAAGAAGAATATGAAAAGATTTTGGGAATATTGTTTTTTTTCGTACTTTCGCGACAGAAAAATGACCCCGACCCGAACTTACGGCCCTGAGGAATTATCCGTGAGATACGCGCGATACACGGAGACATACGGTTTCACCGGCCACGAACACTACGCCGGCCTGAAGGTCATCAACATGAACGGCCGCCTGTATGACTTTTCAAGCAAGATCAAAACCATCTTTAAACTACAAAAGACGCGACATGCGCCGCGTCTTTTGTGTGAAACTTATGCTAAAAAACACTATTTCCTCACATCCATCTCCTTCAACAAATAGCCAGCACCGCCGAACTTGTCGATGATGAAGAGGACGTAACGCACATCCACGTTGATGCAGCGCTGCAGCTCGGTGTTGAACACGATGTCGCTGCTCAACGCCTCCCAGTTGCCGTCGAAGGCCAGACCGATGAGTTCGCCGTTGGCGTTCATGATCGGGCTGCCGGAGTTACCGCCCGTGATGTCGTTATTGGAAAGGAAACAGACGTGCATGGTGCCGTCCTTGTCCAGATATTGGCCGAAGTCTTTGTCCAGAATGAGCTTTTTCAGCTTGGCGGGCACGTCAAACTCGAAATCGCCCGGGACTTCCTTTTCGAGAATACCCTTCGTGGTGGTGTAGTAGTTGTAGTGCACACCGTCGGCGGGATAGTAGTCGCAAACCGTGCCGAAAGTGGTGCGCATGGTGCTGTTGGCATCCGGATACATCGGCGTGTTCGCGTTCATCTCCTTCAGCGCGGCGATGTAGGTGCGGCGCGGAACCTCCAACTTCTCTTCCACATCCATGGCGGAGGAAGCAGACATGACATATTGGAACAGCGCCTGGAAATATTGGTACGACGGATCGTTTTCCAAAACCTTGTTGGACGGCTTGTTGACAAACTTCTTGAAATTCTCCTTGCTGACAAAGATAGAATTGAGCATGGCTTTTTCGAAAGCATCGTAGTTGCCCTTGTAGTTCTTGGTGAAGAAGGTGAGGTCGGGACGATTGGCCTCGGGATGGCTCTGCCAAGTCTTGAGGCAAGCCACCACGATCTTGGCTTCAGTGGCGGGGTCAGTGTCGTTGTTGTACTTGTCGAAAGCTTTCAACAGCTTCTCAATTTTGCTGTCTTCGAATTTTTTCACCCCTTTGTCGAGCTTCAGTTGGCCTTGCAGACGCAGCGTGGCGAGCAATGTCGGGGAGGCGGAGAACTGCAGGTTTCCGTTCAACGCCGATTTGTATTTCGCGCCGTCAACGCCCTTGCAGATTTTTTCAATTTCGCTCAGGCAGTTGCCGTATTTCTCTTTTCTGTCCTTGTTCGCGTTGATCCAATTCATAAGCGCAGCCTCCTGTTTTGCCTTGGATTCCACCACTTTAAGGGCCTTCAGACTTTCCACCTCGCCGTGCTGGTTTTTCCAATAGTTGGCTAAGCCAGCGTGCTTGTCGGCGTATTGCAGGTTCACCTTCTGGGAAGCCTCCATGGCGTCGTGCATCACGGGCAGAATCACATCCAAGGGCTCATAGATGGCCGGAGCGTTGATGTCGATCTCGTTCTGCACCTCGTAGGAGGTCATGAAACGGTTGGTGGTGCCGGGATAACCCCAAATCATCGTGTAGTCGCCGGGCTGGTAACCCTTCAAACTGACGGGCAGGTAGTGCTTCGGGTGCATGGGGACGTTGTCCTTGGAATACTTGGCCGGGGAACCGTCGGGAGCGGTATAGATGCGGAAGACAGTGAAGTCGCCGGTGTGGCGGGGCCACATCCAGTTGTCGGTGTCGCCGCCGAACTTGCCGATGGCGCTCGGGGGAGCCACCACAAGGCGCACATCCTCATACATCGTATAGATGAACATGTAGTACTCGTTGCCTTCGTAGAAGGGTTTCACGATGACTTTGTAGCGGCCGTCAGCGGAGTTCTCCTTCCGCAGCTTCTTGATGGCCTCCTCCACGTATTTGGCGCGGTCGGTTTCGGAAGTCTTGCTGTCAACCTTCGCCAGCACAATGTCCGTCACGTCC
The DNA here is from genome assembly GCA_017527945.1 of Bacteroidales bacterium. The sequence continues at coordinate 11,027 of JAFXPL010000044.1, forward strand.
TCCATCCTTTCCAGGAAGTGTACATGGAAGTTGACCGGCAACTCCTCCTCCTTGCTCATGGCGAAGAAACCGTTGTTGAGATAGTCGTGCTCCACAGAAGAGAGCTCCACCACGGAAGAATAGCCGCAGTGGTGGTTGGTGAACATCAGGCCGTCCTTGGAGACCATCTCGCCCGTGCAGAAACCGTCGCCCAATTGCACGATGGCATCCTTCAGCGAGGAGTTGTTGATGCTGTACAGTTGGTCGGCCGTCAGCCTCAGGCCCATCTTCTGCATCTGGGCATAGTTGTAGTTCTTGATGAACATCGGCAGCCACATGCCCTCATCGGGCGGATTCACGGCGAACACCGGCGCGGCAATCGCCATAACTGCCAACAAAAGCAGTTGCTTTTTCAGAAACGATAATACTTTCATTGTTTAATTGTTTATTTGTTTGATTTGTTCGATTTTCAATTTACGACAAAATTTTAACACCATTCACTATTCCACTGGCTCTCCCCCACCCTCATTTACCACACTGTCTTCTTTATTGGCATCCAAATCACTGAAAATCCGCTTGTTAAAGATAATAGCCAAGAATATGCCGACCGTAATGCAGGCATCGGAGACGTTGAAGATGGCAGGGAAGAACCAGGAGCCGCCCCAAAGCGGGAATTTGTCCGGAATCGGGAAAAGCTTGAGGTAGAACATATCCACCACCTTCCCGAAGAAGAACGGCGCGTAGCCATGCCCCGGCGACCACTGGGCCACTTGCAGGAAATCGCTCTCCGTGAATAGGATGCCGTAGAACATGCTGTCGATGATGTTGCCGAAAGCGCCGGCAATCACCAAGCAGAAGACGGTCAGCACCACCCCGTCCATCTTTCCACGCTTCAGCCGATTGACAAAATACCAGCACAAAAACACCACCAACGCGACACGCACCAACGACAGCAACAGCTTCCCGACCTGCTGCCCGAAACTGATGCCGAAAGCCATGCCCTCGTTCTCCACAAAATGCAGATTGCACCACTGTCCTATCAACGGAATTGTCTGTCCTATAACCAAATGTGTTTTCACCCAGAACTTGAGGGCCTGGTCAATCACAATCAAGACTATCACCACCACAGCGGCTATCCAAGCGTACTTTTTCTTCAATTTCGCCAATATTAATCTATGATACCTTAATTTATTTTAAGACGGCAAAGATATAAAATTATCGGAAAAATCCCGACGTTACGAAATATTTTATATTTTTGCCATTCGTTTTATAAAGTGATTTGAATATGAAAAAAATGAGAATTTTCCTGCCGATAGCGATTGCCGTCCTGGGCGTGGCACTCTTCACCCAATGCAAGAAAGACCATTCCTGCAACATGAGGCTCACCTGCCAATACTCTTCCAACGGCATGGACGCCGACTCGGTGGTACCGTTCGCACTTATTTCCTTCGACACCGTCAAATACAACTCCGGGCTGGCGGTTGACACGAATATCTCGCGTGTCCAAGATTTCCCGACCGATGCACACGGAGTGTTCGAATACACGCTGGACCACCCGGCCCTGCTCATCGTCAACGCGGTGAAATGCGACACTCTCCGCGACTCCACCGGCGTGGTGATCTCTGCCAAGAAATACACCGGCACCGCGCAAGTGCAGGTCAACGACGGCGAAACAACTGAAAAGACCATCCTGATGGTGGAGACGAACTAAAACCTACGTTTTGAACAGGAAACAACTCAGCTACCTCTTCCTCTCCGTAGCCTCCCTGCTCCTCGCTGTGGTGGTTCTTGTCCATGGGCACGGGAAAAGCACCCCGAAATTCCACATCGCCAAACTGGAAAAGAAAAAAGTCACGAAACACAGCGACACCATCTCCGTGTGCCTCTTCTACCATGCCGCCGACTACTTTGTCTATCAAGGCTCTGTCATCGGATTCCAATACGATATATTGAAACAATTGGAGAAAGATTTCCAACGGCCCGTGGATATCACCATCGAGGCGGACCCCGACAAAATGTTCCTGACCGCGCTGGCCAACCAATACGACATCGTATGCTTCGACTTCGATGAAACCAACTACGCGCCTTTCTACGTCGCGGTCTCCGAGCCTATCGCCTACACGTATCCTGTGCTCATCATGCGCAAAAAAGACCCTGCGTATGACTCGCTCCCACATATCGTCAACACCTCGGCAAAATACTACAACAAACTGGATTTCAGTCAATTGAAAAATCCTACAACCTGGAAAACGCAGCATAATCCCGACTTGGCCATCGAGGATCTGATGGACATGCTGGTGGACAAACAGATTGACTACGCGGTTTGCAACTACAATGTGGCCATAACGCTGATGCCATTCTACACGCAACTGACCATAGGACCGCGCATCGGCGACAACTTCCCGCGGAAATGGATTCTCAACACGCACAATGAACGCCTGAACGATTCCATCAACCACTGGCTGTCAAATTTCAAGGAAACCAACAAATATCAGTCGCTTTGCGAAAAGTACCTCTCCCCGCACTCCTACGTCATCTCGCACTCGTTCGGCAAGCACCGGAACAGCACCTCCCAATACGACGGCGTGCTGAAGAAAGCCTCCGCACGCTACGGCTTCGACTGGCGGCTAATCTCGTCCATCATATACCAGGAATCGCACTTCATCCCCGATCTGATCGGCTTCGGAGGCAGCTACGGCATCATGCAGATGATGCCCGTCACCTGCGAGCGCTACGGCATCACCGACTCCTCCACCGTGGAGGAACAAATCTGGGCCGGGGCGAAATACATCGCCTTCCTCTGCAACATCTTCAAAGACAAGGTCGATACCGCCGACCTGTACTATTTCGTCTCCGGTGCCTATAACTCCGGCCCCGGGCACATCCTCGATGCCATGGCCCTCTGCGAGAAATACGGGGACGACAACACCCACTGGCCTAAAGTGGCGGACTATTTGATTCTGAAATCGCATAAAGAATATTATAGAGACACTGTTGTAAAATGCGGCTATTACCCTGGAAAACACACCGTTAACTACGTGGAACAGGTCATGGCACGCTACAACGGATTCACCCTAACAAAAGAAGACGAATGAAAATATTGGTAATCGGACGCGGTGGCCGCGAACACGCCATCGCATGGAAAATGGCGCAATCGGAATTGGCAACGGAGATCTTCGTCGCCCCGGGCAACGCCGGAATGAAAACTATCCAGCAACAGACCGGCACTCCCGTCTCGCTGGTCACCATTGACGAAAACGCCACCGAGGAATTGCGCGACTTCGCCCTGGAAAACGGCATCGAACTGACCGTCGTCGGTCCCGAGGCTGCCCTCGCCAACGACATCGCCACGGTGTTCACCCAGGCAGGGCTCCGCATCTTCGCCCCTACCGCCGCCGCCGCCCGCATCGAAAGCAGCAAGGAGTTCGCCAAAGACCTCATGCAAAAATACCAAATCCCCACCGCCGCCTATCGCACCTTCGAGGACTACCCCGCAGCCAAACAGTACCTTGACGTACAGGGTGCCCCCATCGTCATCAAGTACGACGGACTGGCCGCCGGCAAAGGCGTAGTGGTGGCCATGACGGTCGAAGAGGCTGACAATGCACTGAAAGACATGCTGTTGGACAACCGCTTCGGCAAAGGCAAAGTGGTGATGGAAGAATTCCTGCAAGGCCCCGAATTCTCGCTGCTCACCCTGGTGAACGGCGAACAGGTCGTACCGCTCGTCATCGCCCAAGACCACAAGCGCGCCTACGACGGCGACAAAGGCCCGAACACCGGCGGAATGGGTGCCTACGCCCCGGTCCCCGTCATCCCGCAGGAACAAATCGCCTGGGCCGTGGAACACATCATGAGACCCACCGCCAAAGCCCTGATTGCCGAAGGTTGCCCGTTCTGCGGAGTCCTCTACGGCGGACTGATGCTGACCAAAGACGGCCCAAAAGTAATCGAGTTCAACGCACGCTTCGGCGACCCCGAAACCGAAGTGGTGCTACCCAAACTCAAGAGCGACCTCACAAAAATGATGCTGGATGTCTTGGACAACAAAGAAGTATGCCCCGAATTCCACGAGGAAGCATTCCTCGGCGTCGTGCTGGCCGCCAAAGGCTATCCCGGCAGCTACACCAAAAACATTCCGCTGCACAACCCTGCTGAAATACCGCAACAAGTGTTCTGCATGGGTGTGAAAGAGGAAGACGGACAACTGCTCTCCAACGGCGGAAGAGTCCTGTTCGTCGTAGGCAAAGGGAAAAACCTCAAGGAAGCGCAACGGGATGCCTACCACGGCGTGTCGGCGCTGCAAAACGAAGACCTGTTCTACCGCTCCGACATCGGCTGGCAAGCCCTCTAATCCCGAAGTTCCTTCCGCCAACGGAAATAGCCGAGAACGGCGACCACGACATACACCGCATACAGAATGGCGGTGGGATACAGCCCCTTCCACAGGTAGAGCGCAACGCAAACCACATCTACCACGACCCACAACAGCCACTGTTCCACATATTTGCGGGACAACATCCACATGGCCACTATACTAAGCGAAGTCGTGAAGGCATCGCCAAGCGGAACTGGGCTGTCGGTGTATTTCCCCAATATGAAGTACAACAGCATCCACAAGCCAAGCGCGACAAGCGACAACGGCAGAATCTGCCTCTTGGGCGTTGAAATGATGGGCAGCTCCGTTTCTTCATGAACTTCCGACGGCATTTTGCGCCGCCGGGAAACTGTCCATTTGAGCAAACCGTACGCATTGGCCCCGATATAATAGACCTGAAGCGCGGCATCGGCATAGAACTTGCCCGTCATATAGATGACCACATAAAAAGCCGACATCAAAATCCCGACAGGCCAAAGCCACACATTAGCCTTGTATTCCAGAAACAAATAGACGAGCCCGATAACGGCTCCCGCAATCTCAATGGCAATATCCGCAGACATATAAGCACTTTTCTTCAAAAAAAAAACGGCGGCAAAGGTAACAAAATATCCCGTTCGTAGATTAACGATATTATGTTAATAAAATATATCGCAGATGCAACAATCGACGCTAAGAACTGCTATTTTTGCAGGTTATGTTTCTTATCATGGATTATTTCGCCCCCATACGCCGCCACTTCGGAACCTTGCTTTTGCTGGTCATGCTGTGCTCCCTTCCCGCGCTTTCACTTGCCCAGAAGGGGAAAAGCAGCACCCAGCTCAAAAAAGACAAGCAGAAAATCGAAAACGAGATTGCCAACACACAGAAACTTTTGAAGAAAAACGAATCGAACCACAAAGCAGCCGTGCAACAGGCGGCGCTGCTGCGACAGCAAATACAGAACCGGGAGAAGATGATCACCAACCTCAACTCGCAAATCATTCAAATGGAAGATGAGCAGGAGCAAAACCAACAAGAAATCAAACAGTTGGAGAAACGGTTGGCTTACATGAAGACCGATTATGCCCAAGTGGTCTATAACGCTTACCGCAACCGCCGGTTGCTTGACAAAGTGACCTTCATCCTTGCCGCCGACAATTTCTCCCAAATGTTCCGCCGCATCCGATACTACGCCATCTTCTCCCGCAACGTACGCCAACAGTCCGAATTGATTGAAAAAACGACTGCCGAACTGACACAAAAAAACGATGAAATCTTGGCACTCAAAAACGACAAGCTGACGACACTCTCCTCCAAAGAAAAGGAAATCAAGAATCTGGAAAGTGACCGGCGGAAAAAGACACAAAATGCCGCACAACTGAAAAAAGAGTCCCAGAAACTCAACGCCGAACTTAAACAAAAACAACAAAAACGTCGCGAAATCGACGCCGCCATCCAAAAAGCCGTCAAAGACGAGATTGCGAAAGCCAATGCCGAACGCAACAAGAAAAAAGCGAAGGCCGCCTCCGGAAAAGCCTCCGCAGGGACTTCCACCGCCGCATCCGCCTCCACCGGCACCTCGTCGTCCGCAAAATCCACTACCTCCATCGCCCTCACGCCGGAGGAAAAGAACCTCAACACCTCATTCATCAACAACAAGGGGAAACTGCCCTGGCCTGTGGCAAAAGGAGCCAAAGTCAGCGACTTCGGCAACTACGCCCACCCAGACGTGCCCTCCGTGCAGATTGAAAACCACGGCATCGACATCATGGTGGAGTCCGGAACCCCCGCACGTGCCGTTTTCGACGGTGAGGTCACCGGCGTGATGAACATCATGGGCACTACCGTTGTAATGATTCGACACGGAGAATATCTCACTGTATATCAAAACCTTGCAAGTGCAAACGTAAAGAAGGGCGACAAGGTCTCCACCAAACAGACCATCGGCACCGTGGCCAAGAGCGCCACTTCCAACACCTACGAACTCCACTTTGAAATCTGGAAGAACGACCGATACGTGAACCCCAACGAATGGCTCGCCCGAAAATAGCAACGTATGATCATCAAAACCGCCGAATACCTGCAAAGCGAAGCCGACTGGCGCAAATGCCCGGCTCCCGACAAACCCGAATACGCCTTCATCGGCCGGTCCAACGTGGGCAAATCCTCCCTCATCAACATGCTCACGAACCACAAAAGCCTCGCCAAAACCTCTTCCCAGCCCGGCAAGACTCAGACCATCAACCACTTCATCATCAACAAGGCGTGGTATTTGGTGGATCTGCCAGGCTATGGATTCGCCAAGACTTCCAAAACCAATCGCGAAAAATGGCGGAAAATGATCTCCGACTACCTGCTTTTCCGCGAAAATCTCCAACTCGTCTTCGTTCTGATCGATTCCCGCATCGAACCGCAACGCATCGACATTGACTTCATCAACAACCTCGGCGAAAACGGTGTCCCCTTTGCCATCATTTTCACCAAAACCGACAAAGTTTCAGGCGGCAAAGCGATGAGCAACATGCAGAAGATGAAAAATGCTCTTTCAGAGACTTGGGAAGAACTCCCCGTGATGATGCCGTCGTCTGCCGTGTCAGGCCACGGGAAGGAGAAAATTCTCGATTTTATCGAAGACATCAACCAACAATATTCAAAATCAGAAAAATAACGACATGAAAAAATCCATCTTCTCCTTAATTATGTTATCCCTGGTGCTGACCTGCTGTTGCTGCAAAACCTCCAAGAAAAACGTGAAAACCGGAGATCTGCCGCTAATTGGAACGCAATGGAATCTCGTGGCGTTGGAAGGCGAGGAAATCACCAAGGAATTCGCCCTGCGGCCGTTCATCACCTTCGACTCCGCAGGAAGCATTCAAGGCAACCTCGGATGCAACACCTTCTTCGGCTCCTACGACACCGGCAAGAAAGGCAAAATGAAAATCGAATACCAAGGCTCCACCAAACGGCTGTGTCAAAAAATGGCCGTGGAAAAACAGTTCATCAAAGCGCTGAAACGGGATGTCAACTTGTACCAAATCAAAGGGAATGAACTAATCCTCTCCAACGCAACCGAAGAAATCATGCGATTTGAAGGCGTCGATTTGAACACTGTGGAATAGCTTTTCCCGCTACAGCAGCGGCATGCACTCCAGCACATCCGAAAGACCTTCCTTCTTGAACGATTTTGACAAAGGCAGAACCAAAATTCTGTCTTTTTCCTTTTCGCCAGTCCCCAAATCCATGTCGCAAAGAAACTCTGCACGAGTCTGCGTGCCAATATATCCGAATCGGCCATAAAAATCCGCCAGCTCAGGATCGCCCGGAATCAAGAACGAGAAATCCGCTCCTTTGTCCCTGCACTCGGCCAAAGCCTTGTGAACTAAGCGCGTGGAGATTCCCTGGTGTTGATACTGCGGCAGCGTTGCAACACCGTACAAATAAGCACCCAATCCCAAAGAGGTCTGACAAGGAATCATGAACACCATCGATACAACGTGCCCCTCCACCATCTCGGCAAAGGCGCAATGCTCGAAATAGTAGCGCGAAAGGAACGTGAAAACCGAAACATCCGTCTCACCGAAACATTGCTTCCAAATATGGATAATGTCATGCATCTGCGGTGTCAGTTTCAGAGCCGTCGTCTTGTATTGCAGTCGAGACGGTTCATACGACATTTTCGATTTCCGCAACCCAGCCAATCCCATATCTTCCTCTCGATTAACCCAAATGAAGTGTTCCGGAAGATGTTGTGCAAAAAGCTGGTTAATCATCTGATATACACCTTCATAACGAATATCCCCTTTTTCCACATGCGTACAGAACATCTGCTCATTCAGGGCGGAGCCGTATGTAAAAGCAACCGGTTCGTTCTCCACATACAGCACCCCACCGAACAACTTCAACTCCTGATAATACCGAAAAGCTTTTTCAATCGTCAAGTGCTCGGCTTGCGCCGATTCATCGTCCGCATGTTTTTCCAGCCATGCCTCCTCTAATTTTCTGCAATCCGCAAGATTCTCATTATCAATTATTTCATAGCGATAGGAATACAAGGATTTGAACCTATTGACATGATTTCGCTTTTGCGCATATTTCCGACCTTTCAGCGAGGCCAAATCTTCTGTCCGATAAACATAGTCTGCGAAATCGCGGTTGTTGTCGAACAAAAATGACTCGGGGAACTGTTGCCGGAGTTGGTCACATTCACTTTCGGTTAGCCCCATCAAGGTAAGCGGAAGGCCCAGCAGAGCGGCATCCGCCTCCAAATAAGGAATAATAGCGGAATAATCGGGCGTTTCCGCTTGGGAAAAGACGATATAGGCGGCACGACGGTCTCCGTTGATATAGGCACGCACAACCAGCCAACCGTCAATCTCCGTCCACGAAGTGTGGTAATAATGCTGCCAACAAAAGAAATTGGCAAAATTCCGGTCACAAGTTTGCGAATTTTTCTCCAAATAGGGCTGAAAAATATCGCGATGTTGAATTTCTATAGGTTTGAAATGAAGATTAAGGGCCATATAGTGTTTATACAGAAAAAAACAGACCTCGATCCGAAGAAAGAGGTCTGTATATTATTGATTACGTGATGATTATTTTCCCTTGGTCTGAGAACCCACGCGTGCCATGGCACAACGGAAACCGATGTAGTCGGTTGCCTCGTCCTCGTCTAAGTAACGTCTTGCACCCGGAGAAGCCCAATACGGAATATCCTTCCAAGAACCGCCCTTATAGACGCGAGCATGGTCGCTGACAAGAGAGAAGTCGTAGTTTTTCGTGTTTTTGACATACATCTTGTCCGTAGCTTCTTCATTGGTAGTGGCATTCTTCCAATCATCCATACTCTTCAAAGACTGCCAGTCGCCATCCAAGTAGTTCTTGTTGTCGGCGGCGCGGTAGTTACGGCGACGATCATTCTTGAAGTCGGAAACCGGCACCATCGGAATTTTACCCACACTGTCGCGTTCGGCAACGGTTCCATCTTCCAACAGCTTCTTGGTTTCAAAATAGTTACCACGGAACGGGTTATATTCCGTCACATCGTCGTGGGAAGACTGTCTATAGACATCCATCACCCACTCGGAGACGTTACCGCCCATGTGGTACAAACCGTAGTCATTCGGCCAGTCGGACTTCACCTCCTTGGTATAGAAGCCGCCGTCGTTCAAGGCGCTGGCGACACCCATATAGTCACCGCGACCACGACGCACATCCGTCATGAAATCACCGTAGTATTTCTTATCCTCCGTACGCAACTGCTGACCGTTCCAAGGATATACTTTGCGTTCCAGCACTCGCTCGTTCAGGGTGTTGCCGACAGTAGCGTATGCGGCATATTCCCATTCTGCCTCAGTAGGCAGGCGGTATTTCGGCAAGAGGATACCGTCTTCCATCTTCACATTACGGTACTCACCGCTGGAGATGTAACGGAGACGTTTCTGTCCTTCTGCCTCGTATGATTCGTAAGTCAAGTAAGCATCGGTGTTGAAGTAGCCCTCGGCGGAGGGGGTTTCAGCGAACTCGATATAACCGCGGTCAACCAAAATCTGCTCATTCACGCGATCGGTACGCCAGGCTGCGTAGTTGGTGGCCTGCAGCCAGTTCACACCCACGACAGGATAGTAACGGAACGCCGGATGACGGAAATAATATTCCACCTGGGGCTCGTTGTACCCCAAGCGATCGCGCCAGACAGCCTCGTCAGGCATGGCGTTGTCATAAACCACCTTCAGGTCCTGCGGAACGAAAACGCGTTCCAGCCAATAAAGATACTCCAAGTAGTCCACATTGGCGATTTCGCATTCATCCATGTAGAAAGAGGCCACGGAAACGCGACGAGGATTGTTGTTCCAATCTTTCATCACATCTTCCTCCATCTGTCCCATCACGAAGGAACCGCCTTCGATGAACACGAGTCCAGGACCGGTGGCCTGTTCCTCGAACGGAGCCACCTCGAAACCACCATTCTTGGCATCGTTATAGTTCCAGCCTGTGGTGGCGGATTTCTGTTTCTTGCAGGATGTCATCCCTAACAGCAATGCTGCGATGGTGAACAATCCGAATAATTTTTTTGCTGTATTCATTGTTTTTATTATTTTTCTGCGATGTAATAATCAACGATAACTTTCAAAAAATAGTATTTCCGATTAGAAAGAGGGGCACGGCAGATCTTTCAACGCCTTGCGTTTGTTGGGGCACGGCAGCATGAACTGGAGGGACACCTCGTGGGCACCGCCCGTGGCATTGGCCAACTTTCCGATGGTGGCATCGTAAGAATACGCCACTTTGAACCATTCGTACTCCACACCGAACATCACGATAAACGCATCCATGTTATGATAGGAAATCGGCTGAGTGACGGGGTTCCCGAGGGTATCGACACCCACGAACTGTTCGCCTTTGTAGGTCAAGCCGTGGCGCAGCCACATGCCGAGAGTGAACGGATAGAAATTCAGATAAAATCCCTCGCTGAAGTAATTGAAATTCTGTTGGTGTTGATAGATGAAATTCGGGCTGATGGAGATGTCCCCGAAAGAGGTTTCTTTCTTGCTCTTGCGTTTGAGGTCGAAGTTCGCGCCGACATGGGCGGTCCATTTCACGGGACGGTAGTCGTAAGGACCAAGACCATTGGAGATGAAGCCCTTGGCACCGATGATAGGCACGATATGATGGGCGGCCACTCCGAAATAGACATGCGGAGTATAACCCAAGATACCCGCAGCCATGTCGAAAGAGTGGATGGTCAACTGGTTGGGCTGCAATTCAGAAGTTTGATAGACCACACCGTATTTCGGGTCGATCATGTCGCCAAAGACCAGTTTGTCCCAATTCAGATGGCGGTTCTCATACGTTGCCTGCAAAGCGAATCGGAGGTTGAACTTCTTGGAAACCTTCAACTTGAAGGAATACATGACGCTTGCGTTATAGGTGTTGATGATGCCGCCTTCACCCGCGCGGTCGCCAAGAAGAAGCACACCGACACCGCCGGAGAGTTTATCGAAATGTTCATCGTAAGAAGCCGAAAAAGTCATGAACGTTCCCGGAGCGGAAGGCCACTGGTCACGGAAATGGAATGCCAGACGGGGACAGACATTCGTGCCCGCAAAAGCCGGATTCAGATACAGCGGATTGGCATAATACTGCGAAAAAAGAGCATCCTGCGCTTGCAAACGCAATCCTGCAAAGGCCAATACGATGGTGACTATGATAGCAACTCGTTTATTCATATCGTTTTATTTATAGCGGGCAAAGATACAAAATTATTAAACGCTCCAACCCTGATTTTGTTACATTTTTTCTGCAATAATCCAAACGCATTTTCGTTAAGAAAATTGTGTTTACAATAATAAAACGAGTAATGGCAAAAAAAACTTGGGTCAGATTTTTACTTTTTAGCATACTTTTTTTTCAAATAACTGATATTCAGGCACAAACAATCCAAAAAAAAATTTCTCTCCAATGGCAGGAACCTGTTGTCCACACCTTTTCCAACGATGAGAAACAGTCCTTCCTTTTCTTCGAAAATGCCCACTACGGGTCCGATTTTCACCAGCTTCCCTCCTATTCCGAAAACATACCGTCCGGCAGTTTTTTTTCGGAATACCGTGTCACGGTGTTGGAACAGCATTTCGAGGAGATGACTTCATCAGAATGTCAGCTGATTCCTTCCGACTTCCATCAGAAAAACATTGACTACCAAGTCAGCTCTGCATACGACCGCCGCCAGGCATACACGCAACTGTCGTTCATTCCGATTGTTGAGACCTCGCCCGGGCACTTCCAGCGGCTCGTGTCCGTTTCCCTACGCATCGAGGGCAAAAAACCGCTCCAGTCGAAAGGCGTGAAGGAATATGCCGCGCGGTCGGTGCTCGCCTCCGGGAAATGGCACCAGTTCTCCCTCACGGAGACCGGCATCTACAAAGTGACCCATTCGGACCTCATCGCAACCGGGATGTCAACCCCGATTTCATCCGCCCAGATAGCCGTCTTCGGCAACGGCGGCATGATGCTCCCTGAGAGCAACTCCGCACCCCGGCCCGATGACCTGCAGGAACTTCCCATCCAGATGCACGACGGCGGTGACGGCACTTTCGACGACGGCGACTTCTTCCTGTTCTACGGTCTTTCACCGCACCGGATCTCCTATGACACCGCCAACCGGCAATTCGCTCACGCCTTCAACATCTATTCAAATGCTTCCTATTACTTTGTCACCCAAACACCCGGAGTCGGAGAAAAAAAACGCATCCAAACCGTCAACAACGAAAGTCTGAATGCCAACCTCACTGTGCAAGACTTCACTTTCTTCGATTTCTACGAAGAAGACATCTCCAATCTGAACGAATCCGGGAAAACCTGGTTAGGGGACCGCTATGACATCACCTTAAACAGAAGCTATGCCTTCCAGTTGCCCGGCGCACCCACCGGCTCCGGCCGCGTCTCCGTCCGCACCGCGTCCACCGCACCGTCCTCTTCCGCGTTCCAAGTCGCCTTGAACCAAAACAACCTTGGCAACATCATCTTGAAAATGGTGAGCGGATCCACCCAAGCATGCCTGACGACTGGCGACCTGCCGTTCAACACCTCTTCGAGAGATCTCAGGATATCCCTGACATACAACAAGCCCACCACTTCCGCAGTCGGCTATTTAGACTGGATTGAGGTGGAAGTGCCGTGCACCATTGGGCTGCACAACGGGCAGACAAGTTTCCGGAACCCTTCGTCGGCAGGCGCGGGAAATATCACCCGTTTTAACCTCCAAGGGGTTTCGACCACCGCCTCCGTGTGGGATGTCACCGACCCGGCGCAGGCTGTCCGCATCGTCCTCGCTTCCGACGGACAAGGCACGCACTTCAAATCGGAAACCGACGGACTTCGGGAGTTCATCCTTTTCGACGGGAGCGTTTATAAATCCGTCACTCCGCTGTCCTCCGTCGCCAACCAGAACCTGCATGGCACAGGAGCAGTTGACATGGTCATCGTCACGCACCCTGACTTCGTGAGCCAGGCAAACCGATTGGCGCAGTTCCGCGCCGAAAACGACGGATTGTCCGTCAAAGTGGTCACCCCGCAACAAATCTACAATGAATTCTCCAGCGGATCGCAGGATCCCATCGCCATCCGCGACTACATGAGGATGATTTACGACCGTACCGGCAAAGAGTATCCAAAATACCTCCTGCTGTTCGGACGCCCCAGCTACGACTTCCGCGGCCTTGCCCAAGGAACCAAGCTCTATGTGCCTAACTTCCAATACAATATTGAATATATAGGAGACCTCAGTTCTCCCCAATACAGATATATTTCTGAAATCCGCAGCCAATATACGGGCGACGACGCGCTGGGGCTGTTGGACGAGGACGAAGGGTTCAATGGCAACGGGCTTTATGACCTCGCCATTGGACGGTTCCCCTGTACCACGAGCGCACAGGCGACCATCGCGGTGGACAAAAGCATACGCTACACCGAGCGCCGGAACCTTGTACAGGAAAATTCCGCCCAAATCTCCAATTTCGGGGACTGGCGGAACATGATGGCCTTTGTGGCTGACGACGAAGAAGGCAACGACTTTATCTATAATGCCGACTATTTCACGAAACTCGTGGCCAACACCAACCCCAACATCAATTTCGACAAGATATATTTGGATGCCTACCAGCAAATCTCCAACGCAGGCGGCCAAAGATACCCAGACGCTGTGACGGACATCAACAACCGCATGAACCGGGGTTCGCTGTTCTACACCTATATCGGTCACAGCGGCAAAGACGGCTGGGCGGCGGAACGCGTGCTCGAGAACTCCGACATCAACAAGTGGAGCAACAAGTTCAATATGCCTGGAATGATTTCGCTTTCCTGCACTTTCGCCTACTATGACCGACAGATCCAGTCCCCGTCCGACCTTATCTTCTTCAACCCCAACGGGGGAGCCATCACCGTCACCGCCGCGGCAAGGGAAGCCTGGTCAGCTCCAAACAACACTTTCGGAAGACACTTCTTCAACCTGATGTTCCAGAAAGACGCCAACGGCGAATACTCCTCCGTGTGCGACCTGCAACGGAGAGCCAAGAACATGTATGGGGCGCCGCAAAACGGAAGAGGCAACGACCTATGCATGTTCGTCACGTTCGGAGACCCGTCCATCAAATTGTCGGCCCCGGCATACCAAGTGGTGACCGACTCCATCAATTTCCACGCGGCTGGAGCCACCACAGACACTATCCGCGCCCTTTCCAAAGTCACCGTGAGCGGCCGTGTGACGGATGCCGGCATGCAAACCCTCACAGGGTTCAACGGCACGCTGTTCCCATCGGTTTACGACAAAAAAGTGACGGTCTCCACGCTGAACAACGACCCCTCGCCCAACTATAGCCCGTTCGAGTTCGAAGTGCAAAAGAGCATGCTTTTCAAAGGCAATGTCAGCGTCAAAGACGGCCGGTTCCGTTTTTCATTCTATGTTCCGAAAGACATCGACTACAGCTACGGCAACGGCCGAATCAGTTACTATGCCCGTTCGGAAAGCGCCGATGCCGCCGGGGCCTTCACGGATTTCGTCATCGGCGGAATGGACACGCTCGGCATCCAGGATGACGAGAAGCCGATCATCGAGCTTTACCTGAACGACATGAACTTTGTCAATGGCGGCATCACTGGCACGGACCCCGTATTGATTGCCAAGATTTCCGACAATTACGGAATCAACACCACGGGCAACGGAATCGGCCACGACCTTACCGCTGTACTGGACCAGAGCAGCAGCAAAATCATCCTGAACGACTACTACGAGACCGAAAAGGACAGCTTCAACCGGGGTGTTGTACGCTACCCACTGCAGAACCTCACCCCCGGCGAGCACTCGGTCACCGTGCGCGCCTGGGATGTCAACAACAACAGTTCCGAGCAAGAAATCACATTCCGCGTGGTGAGTGAGGACAAATTCGAGCTGAGTCACGTGCTAAACTACCCCAACCCTTTCACCACGCACACCGACTTTTTCTTCGAACACAACCAGCCGGGCGGCACTTTCGACATTCAGGTGAACATCTACACCATTTCGGGAAAACTCGTCAGAACGCTTTACGACACGCAGTTCATGGACGGTAACCGCTGCCGGGGCATCTCTTGGGACGGACTTGACGACTACGGGGACAAGCTGGCGAAGGGTACCTATCTGTATCGCGTCCGGGTGAAGAACCAAGACGGAAAAACAGCGGAAACAATCGAGAAATTAGTGATATTGTGAGCGTTATAAACTAAAAAGCAGAAATAAAAAAAACGAGAAATGTAAGATTTCTCGCTTTTTTTGAGCCACTTGTGAGACTTGAACTCGCGACCTACGCATTACGAATGCGTCGCTCTACCAACTGAGCTAAAGTGGCTGGTTTTGCGCGGCAAAAATACACTTTTTTTTCATACGTGCAACACCGCGCGAATTTTTTTTCTATCCCTACTCTTGAGTGGCAGGAATAACCGAGACGTAGGATCTGTCCTTATAGGTTTTACGGAATTGGACAGTGCCGTCAACCAAAGCAAACAGGGTGTGGTCTTTGCCCATACCGACGTTTTTGCCCGGGTTGTGAACGGTGCCTCTTTGACGGACGATGATGTTGCCAGCCTTGGCGAACTGTCCACCGAAAATTTTCAAACCTAATCTCTTGCTTGCTGATTCGCGGCCGTTCTGAGAACTACCGACACCTTTTTTATGAGCCATAAGTCTAAATTTTAATCGTTAACACTAAATTTTACAGAGTGATGTTATCAATCTTGATGGAGGTCAGGCACTGACGGTGTCCATTCAATTTCTGATAACCTTTTCTTCTTTTCTTTTTGAAGACGAGCACTTTGTCGCCTTTCAAGTGTTGGAGAACGGTAGCGGTTACGTTGGCACCTGAAACGGTCGGCGTACCCACTTTGACATCACCGTCATTGTCCACTAACATTACGCGGTCGAACGTGACCTGCGCACCTTCTTCAGCCTGGAGGCGCTGAACATAGACCCTGCGGTCTTTTTCAACCTTGAACTGTTGCCCGGCTATTTCTACGATTGCGTACATTTTGGTATAATTTTTGTTTGTAATTTTTTGGGCGGCAAAAATAGGATTTTTTTTGATACAAACCCAAGCGGCTGCAATTTTTTTTAAACTTTTGCGTTATAGGGCGGTTTTATAAAGGATTATAAACAAAAAAACAATAGAATATGCGAAAGATGAATTATCTTAAAGTATTACTGTTCAGCACATTATCATTCGTAATGATGGCCGGCAACAGCTGTGCGCAACCAGAGAAGCATACCCCGAGCCATAGTGCCAAATATGTCGATTTGACAGATGCTGCGGAGTCGTCGGTGAACGCCGTAGTCTATATCAAGACAGAATTCACGCAGAAAAACGCCACGTGGGATGACTTTTTCGGTGGGACAATTTGGGAGCATTTCTTCGGTTCCGCGCCGAGCACCTACCCAGTGCAAGCTGCAGGCTCCGGGGTGATTATCTCCTCCGATGGCTACATTGTGACCAACAACCACGTGGTGGAGGATGCCGAGAAAGTCACCATCACCTTGAACGACAAGCGCGAGTATGAGGGCGAGATCATCGGCACCGACCCTGCCTCCGACCTGGCGCTCCTGAAAATCAAGGAGACCCGGTTACCGTACATCGAGTTCGCCAACTCCGACTCGGTGCGCATCGGTGAATGGGTGCTGGCCATCGGCAACCCTATGGGGCTGAATTCCACGGTCACCGCCGGCATCATCAGCGCCAAGGCACGGCAGCTCAGCACCGGTCGCAACACAATCTCCGATGAAGTCTATCTCCAAACCGATGCCGCCGTCAACTCCGGCAATTCCGGCGGTGCTTTGGTGAACGCTGACGGCAAACTGGTCGGCATCAACACCGCCATCGCCTCCGGAAACGGCTACTACACGGGCTACTCCTTCGCCATCCCGTCCAACATCGTGCAAAAAATCAGCTACGACCTGCAGCATTTCGGGACCACTCAACAGGCCTTCCTCGGAGTGTCGATCATGGAACTCAACGCCACCAACGCCAAAGAGCTTAACCTCAACGACGCGAACGGAATCTATGTGGCAGAAGTCTCCGAAAACGGTGCCGCCAAGCAGAACGGCTTCCAGGAAGGCGATGTCATCACCCACATTGACAACACCACCGTGAACAGCCTCGCCGAAGTGCGCGGTGTGCTCAAAACCAAGTCCCCCGGCGACAAAGTGAAGGTCAACTTGATCAGAAACAGCGAAAAATTGACTAAAAACGTAACTTTATTAAACAATCAAGGTACAACTGAAAAAATCGAGAAATAAATAATAATGTATAATAAAAATACAGATAGATGAGACAACTTAAAATATCAAAATCCATCACAAACCGTGACTCTGCATCGCTGGAAGTATTTCTTTCCGACATCAGCAAGGTGCAGATGATTGGCGCCGAGGAGGAGGTGGAATTGGCACGAAAAATCAAAGCGGGCGACAAAGACGCTCTCAACAAGCTGGTGACCACCAACCTGAGGTTTGTTGTCTCTGTGGCAAAACAGTACCAGAATCAAGGCACCGGCCTTCAGGACCTGATTAATGAAGGCAATTTAGGCCTGATCAAGGCGGCCCAACGTTTCGACGAAACGCGCGGATTCAAGTTCATCTCTTACGCGGTTTGGTGGATCCGCCAGGCCATCCTGCAGGCAATCGCCGACCAGTCGCGCATCGTGCGCCTACCCCTGAACCAAGTGGGCGTCATCAACAAAATCAAAAAGGAGACCGCCCGCCTGGAACAGACCCTCAACCGCCTGCCCACCACTGAGGAAATCGCCAAAGTCATGGATATGCCCGTCTATAAGGTGGCTGAAATCATGAAAATGAACAGTCACCCGCAATCCATAGACTCCCCTATCGCTCCTGACGAGGAAACCCGCTTCGTGGACGTGTTCGTGCACGACAACGACGACGACACCGACACCTCCCTGATGCACGAATCCCTGTCCTCGGAAATCAACGATCTGTTAGAGACGCTGAACGACAAGGAAGCCGACGTGCTGAGACTTTTCTACGGTATCGGCACCACACATGAGCACACGCTCGACGAAATCGGCGACAAACTGGACCTTTCCCGCGAAAGAGTGCGTCAAATCAAGGAACGCGCCCTCAAACGACTAAGGCAGAACAGCAAGAACAAGAATTTGAAAAGTTATTTATGATTGGTGAGTGGTGATTTTTGAGTAAAGAGTCGTTCCATGGACAAGATTTTGCAGTTCAAAACATATATATATGTAGTGTGGCTTTGTGCGTGCGTGGCTTTGTCGGCGTGCAAACCGAAGGCATTGCCCGAGCCCAAGCCCATGGGGTATTTCCGTATCGACCTGCCCGAGCATCGCTACCGTCTCTTAGACACCACACTGCAATTCAAAGATGGCAGCACGAATGTCGGCGCTTTCCTCCTACCCTTCAAATTCGAGCAGTCGGTTTTCGCCAACACGACCATTGAACCGCAAAAGGACAACACCGTCTGGGCCACCATCAAATACCCCGATTTGAATGCCTCTTTTCGGTTCACCTGTTTCACGGTAAAGAATGCTGACAGCCTTCGGAAGTTGATGATTTCAGAGGACAAAATGGTGAAGTTCCACTACCAGAAAGCCGACGACGTGCAATATTCTGTCATCCGAGACCCTGATGCGCACATTTGGGGGCAATCATACGAGATTTACGGCAAGGAGGTGGCCACCCCGTTCCAGTTCTGGCTGACCGACAGCGCCACACACTTTGTTCGCGCCGCCCTCTACTTCGACGACACCCCAAACAACGACTCCCTACAGCCTGTCATCCAATATCTTAAAGAAGATGCACTGCATCTGATCAACACGTTTGCATGGAAACCTTGACCGACTGCATCTTCCATCTTTCATCAGCTGCAGATTTTGAGGCGGCGGCGTTGCGTGTTTTCGATTTTCAGTACGATGAAAACAGTGCCTATCGTACATATTGCCAATATATTGGCTTGCAAAAAGATAAGGTAAAAACCTTGTCGGACATTCCTTTCCTGCCCATCTCTTTTTTTAAGACACACGAGGTGAAGTGCGGGGAGTTCGAGCCCGAGCTCGTTTTCCTGAGCAGTGGCACCATCGGCATGCAGCACTCGCGCCACCTCATCCGCGATGCGGCCCTGTATCGCCGCAGCCTCATTGAAAGTTTCCGCCATTTCTACGGTGACCTCTCCGATTATGTCTTTTTGGCCCTGCTGCCTAACTATCTGGAACAGAAGAACTCCTCTTTGATTTACATGATGGAGACGCTGATGCACAAATCCGGTGCCGAAGAGAACGGATATTACTTGTACAACCACGAGGCACTTTACCAAAAACTGCGGGAGCTGCGCGACAAAAGGAAGAAGACCATCCTGTGGGGCGTGACTTTCGCCCTGCTCGACTTTGCCGAAAAATACGAAATCAACTTCCCCGAGCTGGTTGTTTTTGAAACAGGCGGCATGAAGGGGCGGCGGAAGGAAATGGTGAAAGAAGAGGTGTACGAACGGCTGAAAAAAGCGTTCCATGTGCCGGACATCCATTCGGAATACGGCATGTGCGAACTGCTTTCGCAGGCATACAGCAAGGGCGGCAATCTTTTCTCCACTCCGCCATGGATGCGCCTGCTGCTTCGCAACGAAAAGGATCCGCTCGACAGGAGCGACTCGGTCAACACAGGCGTTATCAACGTCATTGACTTAGCCAACCTTCACAGTTGCGCTTTCATCGCCACGGAGGACCTCGGACGGCGCCATCCCGACGGCATCGAGGTGCTCGGGCGGCTTGACGCTGCCCAAATCAGAGGATGCAACCTGATGGTATTGTAAAAACATCCAGTCAGTCTCCGGATTTCACCATAAAAAGATTATCTTTGCACTCCAATTCCTTTTCTCAAAAAGAACAATATAATAATTTGACAATCAATTAAATAGTAAAGCATGAAAAAGAGAAACCTCTCCATTGCAATTGTCGCATTTCTGATAACGGCCGCCATTCTGATTGCATGCACCACCGTCAACGACGGAATCATGTCGAAAGAAAAAGGACGCTATGTCGTGAACACAACCAAACTGACCGCCGACGTGCAAGGCTTTAACGGCCCTACCCCACTGAAAATCTACATCAAAGGGGACAAAATCGAAAAGATTGAGGCCTTGCCCAACGAGGAGACTCCGGGATTCTTCGCCCGCGTACAGGAAGGGCTGCTCAACAAATGGAACGGGATGTCCGTGAAAAAAGCCGCCACTGCCGAGGTCGATGCCGTATCGGGTGCCACCTACTCGTCGGAAGCGGTGAAGAAAAATGTCAAGGCGGGCGCGGAATATTATC
Source organism: Bacteroidales bacterium (assembly GCA_017527945.1). The sequence continues at coordinate 31,725 of JAFXPL010000044.1, forward strand.
TGAAACATAAATAGTTTCGGACAGTCATCCATCTCCGACACCATGCGCAAAAGCCACGTTCTCCTTACGCCCTGCATTTTGCTGGCGCTTCTTGCCGTGTCGAATTTTTCACGCGCCCAAGCGCCCGACACCATCCGGATGATGCAGTACAATCTGATGTACTATACAAACACTTCCGGCGTCTCGGATTGCAACAGCACCACAAACAACCTGGGCGACAAAGACCAATACATCAAGACTATCTTCCAATACGTGAAGCCCACCGTGTTTTGCGTGTGCGAGATGGGGTCGCAAAACCAATATGCCGACCGGCTGCTCAATAACGCCATCAACACAGACGGTATCGATTATTACCGGCGCGGCCCCCTCACCAACCAGTCGGGCGGCACCATCGCCAACATGATTTATTACGACTCGCGCAAACTAACATTGCACAAATCCACAAACATAACAACCTCATACAGAGATATTAATGGGTACACATTCTACTATAATGCCCATAACTTGGCAGATGGGGACACCATCTTCATGACGTTTTGGATTGCCCATCTGAAGGCAGGATCGTACAGCAACAATGAAGAAGCCCGACTTACGCAGGTGCAGAAGCTGATGAACCGAATATCCTCTTCAGGAATGCCCGGCAACTACACCTTCTCCGGAGACTTCAATCTTTACAGCAGCGACGAGCCTGCCTATCAAGAACTTACAGAATACTCCAACAGTCTCTACCGTTTCTATGACCCGGCAAACAGTCCCGGAAATTGGCACAACAACTCGCAGTTCAAGCAGCTGCACACACAATCCACCCGTTCACAAGAGGCTGACTGCTTCGCTTCCGGAGGCTTAGACGACCGCTTCGACTTCATCCTTGTCTCTCCATATATATATTACGGTAGCGACCGTATGCATATCGTGGAAGGGTCGTATCATGCCTTGGGACAGGATGGCGCACGATTTAACGGCTCTGTCCTTTCACCTGCCAACAATTCTGTGCCCAGCAATGTAGCCAACGCGCTTTATCAGCAATCCGACCATCTGCCAGTCATCATGGACATGACCGTGGATGCCCATGTCGGGGTGGCCGAGCGAGCCCCTGACTTCTTTGTCAACGTGACGAATCCGGTGCGCGATGCCCTCCATATCGAGCTGCAGACACAGGAGGCTTCAAAATACAGCATTTCACTGCACGACATAGACGGCCGCTGTCTGGCGACCTATGTTGAAAACCTGGACGCAGGGACACACCGTCTCTACTATCCCTTCCCTTTTAGGAAAGGGGCTTATTTGTTGAGTCTTACAAACGAGAAAGGACAGAGAACAGCACGGAAAATCATTCGCCTATAAACCCCGAGGCCGCAAGACCATCTATTCGGAAATCTTACAGATTGAAAAAATTATATCTTTGCACGTTCATTTTATATCTAAACAAACAAACAAAACCGTTATGAGCGAAATCGTTGTAAACCGTTATTCTGACGAGGATTTGGAGGAATTCAGAGCCTTGATTGAAAAGAAGATCGAAGAGGCGAAAAAGAATCTTGAAGTGTATCAAGAAGCCTACAGCGGTGTCGGGAATGACACTAAGGACACTGCCCCCACTTTTAAGAATCTGGAGGAAGGCAACCAAGTGCTCTCCAAAGAGGAGAACGGCCGTCTTATGGCCCGATTGGTGAAATACATCTCCAATTTGGAAGCTGCCTTAGTGCGAATTGAGAACAAGACGTATGGAGTGGACCGCATTACAGGCAAACTGATTCCCAAGGAGCGACTGAGAATTGTTCCTCACGCCACTTTGGACATTGACACCAAATTACAGGAAAAAAAGAAGTAAGCCTGGCAAAACCGAAATAAATATCGTTTGAAACAGGGAAGCGATGAATCCCTTGCTGCAAATAGAAGATTTGTCGCTCGATTTGTGCCGCGATGCCGAATGGAATCCTATTCTGCACCATGTCCATTTTTCCTTGAACGAAGGGGAGACTTTGGGCATTGTCGGCGAGTCGGGGTCGGGAAAATCGGTGACGGCATTGTCTGTCATGCGGTTGCTGAATTCGAAAAACGCCCGATACCCGTCCGGGCACATTTGGTTTCAAGCACAATCGGGACAGCCCCGCGTTGACTTGCTTGCCGCAGACGAGCCCCAAATGCAGTTGTTCCGGGGCAACCAAATCGGCATGATTTTCCAGGAGCCGATGACCTCGCTGAATCCGGTAATCCGTTGCGGCGACCAAATCACCGAACAGATTATCCTGCACAAGAAAATCCCCGAAAAAGAGGCTAAAGAGCAGGTCCTCCATTTATTCGAGGAAGTAATGCTGCCACGGCCGAAGCAGATTCTCGACTCCTATCCGCACGAGCTTTCGGGCGGACAGAAGCAGCGCATCATGATTGCCATGGCAATGAGCTGTCAGCCCAGACTGCTTATCGCTGACGAGCCGACAACCGCCTTGGATGTCACCATCCAAAAGAACATCCTTGAACTCATCCGCAATTTGCAACAAAAACACGGCATGAGCGTGCTGTTCATCACCCACGACTTAGGAGTGATGGCCGAAATCGCCGACCGCACCATTGTCATGTACAAGGGTGAAATCATGGAGGAAAACACGGTCCGAAACATCTTTTTACATCCGCAAAGTGCCTACACGAAACAGCTCATCGCCTGCCGCCCGTCTATGAGCACGCGTTTGAGAAAACTTCCGCAAGTGGCTGATTTTGATGGGAATGAGGATGTCGAGATGCAAAAAGTCATCGAAAGCCTCAAAGTGTCCACGAAAGAGCGGGAAGATGCGCACCGGGCACTCTATAATGGTGATAAGATAATATCAATCAACCGTTTGAACAAAGTTTACAAGGTGCGAAAACGCAAACTGTTTGAAAGACAGAAATATTTCCAAGCCCTGCACGACATCAATCTTGACATCTACGAAGGCGAGACCTTGGGGCTCGTCGGCGAGTCGGGATGCGGAAAAACCACCTTGGGGCGATCCTTGCTGAGGCTGATAGAACCTACTTCCGGGAAAGTGTTCTATCGCGGGAAAGACCTTGTTCAGCTGCCCACATCGGAGATGCGGAAATTGCGCAAAGATTTGCAAATCATTCTTCAAGATCCATATTCTTCTCTCAACCAGCGACTTACCATTGGCGAGGCGTTGGTAGAGCCCATGCGGGTGCACGGCATTCTAAACAATGAAAAAGAACGGCGAAAAAAGGCTATCGACCTCCTGGAACGTGTAAGCCTCAATGAATCGCACTTTTACCGCTATCCGCACGAATTCTCCGGAGGGCAGCGTCAACGCATCTCCATCGCGAGGGCTTTGGCGGTGAATCCCAAGTTCATCATCTGCGACGAGTCGGTGTCGGCCCTCGACGTGTCTGTGCAGGCACAGGTGCTGAATCTGCTGAACGAACTGAAGGACGAATACCACTTCACCTACATTTTCATCTCGCACGACCTTTCCGTGGTCAAATTCATGGCCGATCGAATTGCGGTCATGAAAAACGGGGCCATTGTGGAGATTGGCGAAGCCGACGCGCTCTGCAAAAACCCGAAAACCGAATACACCCGCACGCTGATCGACGCCATCCCAAAAGGGATTACCGTATGACACAGCCTTGCGACACCATAAACGTTTTACAATCATAGTACGTTAATTATGAGCAATATCTACAACATTTTTAAAACCATCATTCGCATTGGCATCGGCGTATTCTTTATCGTTTCCGCCATCTTGAAACTATTGTCAATCGACAATTTTGAACTGTATATTTACAGTTTCAACCTCCTAAGCTTTCCGCTATGCGGCTTGGCCGCCCGAGGAATTATCGCCAGCGAGATTCTGGCTGGCATCTTGCTGATCATCAAGGTAAAATATAAAGCGGCGTGGTGGCTGACACTCCTTATGCTCATCGGATTCTCGTGCTTGCTGGTCTATGTGATTCTGTTTCGCGACGACAGCAATTGCCACTGTATGGGGGATTTGGTGGAACTCAAGCCTGCGGTTTCACTCATCAAGAACATCGTAACGATTGCCTTACTGTGGCTGATTCGCAAAGAGGAAGACTATCCATTCAAGTGGCGAAACTGGGCATTGGCCGGAAGCCTTGTCGCAGCCTTCGTGCCCCCGTTCGCGCTTTTCCCGACCGACAGCGTCTATAACCTGTTTTCCCGATCAAACAACCTGGACTATAACGAGACCGCCTTCAACGGCTTAATGGCCGACACTTCCATGCAGAACCTCCACCTGGAAAACGGGAACTTCATCATAGGAGTGATTTCGTCGGGATGCCCGCACTGCAAGACGGGATGCCTGAAATTGTCGGAAATTGTAAACAAGAACCAACTTGACACGAACCGGGTACTCTTTTTTGTGTGGGGCGACAGCTCATCCGTGGAGCATTTCAAAAAAGAGACCCAGACAGAAATTTTCCAATATTCTGCCATAAACCCCATCGTGGCCGTGCAAATTTCCAACGGCACATTTCCTAAATATTTGTTTATGACGGACGGAAACGTAGTAAAGACGGCAGATTCACGCCATTTGACAGAAAAATCAGTGAAAGAGCATTTGCGATGATTTTTTTTGTATTTTCGCGCTTTCAATTTTAACGATGCAACATTATGCCTCTTTCCAACTCTAAAAAGCAAGAACTGTTCGACTATTATTCGGAAAACGGCTTCCAGAACTCCACCGAACAAATAGTAAAAAAAATGAACATTTGTCACAAAACGTTTTTCAACCGTTATGGGACAAAAGCAAACTCCGTTGAAATCGCATGGCTCTATTGGCAACAATTATGCAGGAAAAAATGGCTTGAAGTGGTCATACACTGCAACCATAGCATTGAAGCCCTGACGATGACCCTCTTCAGCATCTCCGAATTCCGCAATGAGGAGCCGCACTATTACGAATACACCCGTGCAAACCGAAAGTATCTGGAAAAGGACTCATTCTTCTACACCGCCATCCATGCTATTTTGGAAAGAGGAAAACAAAGTTTCCACATTCAAGAGAACCTTGATTTCGAGTCGTACATCACCTTTTTATTGAACAACCTGTTTTTGATTGACGCAGAGTTGGACCAACGTCCGGCAATATTGAACTATGTTCTCGCCCCCGCCCTGACGGAACGCGGCCTCGAACTGTTTTTAGAGACACCGTTCGCCTGGCATTAAATCTTTTTCGGAGGGTTTCTAAATAAAGCGTATTTTTGCAGCCATTTTCATGCAGAAATGGAATACGCTCAAACCAAAAGCTTTAGGCTCCATATTCTTCCGCTGGCGGTTATCGCCGCAGTGGCAATAGTTGTCGGTGCTCGGTACCTCAACGAGCCGCCGGCATTCATCCATGCGTGGGCACAATCCGACAACTACTCGATAGCGTTAGGTTTCCAGCACAACGGCGGCGACCTGTTCCATCCCCAGACGCTCATCTTCAACAAGCAGCAGAAGGGCTTTAACGATCCCGTTTCGTTAGTGACGGGATGTGATTTCCCTTTGCACCACTGGCTTGTCTCCGGCCTGATGTCTCTCACCGGCAGCCGACAGCCGTGGGTGTTCAGAGGATTCACCTTGGCTGTCTCCATTTTCGGACTTTGGGCTTTGTACCTGCTGGCGTATATGCTGACGGGCTCACGGGCAAAATCCCTGCTGACCGCCGCCTTCACGGCCACGGCCCCATCTTTCGCTTACTACAGTTCTTCGTTCCTGCCCACCGCTCCGGCGCTGGCACTGGCCATGGGCGGCCTGCTGCTTTATGCACTGCATCTCCGGGACGGCAAGACATGGCCCCTTTACGGGGGAATTCTTTTACTCACCTTGTCTATGATGACACGCACCTCCTTTGCCGTGCTTTGGGTGGCTGTGGCCTGTTTCCAAATCCTGCGCATCCTGCGCCATGAGGCATCGCTTCGGGAATCGTGGCTACCCTTTGCCATCGGAACGGCTGCGTTCGCCGCGTGGTGGCTCTGGAGCCTGCACTTGCGGAACGAATATGGCTCGCTGTTCCTCGGCAGCCTGCTGCCCGTCCGGAGTCTCGAAGACGCAAAGGAGATCCTACACAACCTCTACCACCGCTGGAGGTTTCACTTTTTCCAGCATGCCCATTATGCCCTTCTGACGGTAGCGGCCATTGGCGCGGCCATCATGCTGATGGTTCGGAAAAAATCCACAACCCCGGACCGCAAGAAGCTATCGCTTTGGTGGCTTCTATCCATTTGGGTGTTCGGCGAACTGCTGTTCGTCGCCGCCATGTCACAGCAGTTCATGCACCACGACTACTATTTCTTAGACAGCCTGTTCCTCCCAACCGTCCTGTTCTTGATTCTGACACTCGGCAACTTGCCCAATCCATCCCAAAAATGGAGCCAGATTGCCTCTCTTCTCCTTTTGCTGGCGCTTACCACATGGATGACCTTCGAGGCCTGCGAGATGCAGAAAGTGCGGCGCACAGAAGGGGTTGAGGCCTACCAGACCGCCATCCGCTACCAAAACGCAAACAAGATGTTGGAAGAAAACGGTTTCGGGTCGCGCGACCTGCGATTCATGACCCTGTTCTCCTATCCGCAAAACACCCCTTTTGTGATGATGGACCGCGAAGGATTCGCCGTGATGTGGAATGACCCCAAAGTGGTGGCGCATGCCCTGACATTCGACTTCGACTACATTCTGGTAGAAGACAACATATTCCGACAACTGTTCGGGGAGGCGCCCATCCTGTCACGCCTGCAACGACTTGCCGGCAACGGGGAAATCTCGGTTTGCGCCCTCTCAGACAGCGTACTGCACACCTCTTCCGAGCAATTTTTCAACGAGAGCGTCCAGCATTGAACATTTTCCAAACTCCGTACAGCATGAAAAACATCCACCTTGCTTGTGACTTCGGCGGCAGCAGCGGCCGCGTGATGGCCGGTTGGACAGAAGGCGGAAGAGTCCGTCTCGAAGAAATCCATCGTTTCCAGAACCGCCAGATACGCCTTGGCGACACCCTCTACTGGGACTTTCCCGCACTATTCCAAGAGATGAAGGACGGACTGCGCAAAGCCGCCGCAAAGTACGGCGACGGCATCGTCTCCATCGGCATCGACACGTGGGGCGTCGATTTCGGCCTCATCGACCGGCAGGGGCGCCTCCTCGGACTGCCCGTCTGCTACCGCGATGCCCGCACAAAGGGGCTTCCGGAGCGTTATTTCGCCTCCCGCGACCGCCACGAGCACTACACGCACAACGGCACGCAGGTGATGGAAATCAACACTCTGTTCCAGTTGCTGGCGATGAAGGAGGAGTCGTCGCTACCAAGCGGAGCAACGCTCCTCTTCATGCCCGACCTTTTCAGCTACTACCTCACCGGCATCGCCAACAACGAATACACCATCGCCTCCACGAGCGAGCTGCTCAACGCCCGCACCCGCGACTGGGACTGGGCCCTCATCAACGACGCGGGGCTGCCCCGCTCGCTGTTCGGGCCGATCGTGATGCCCGGCACTGTGCGCGGGCCCATCCTGCCGCACATTGCCGAAGAGACGAGCCTTGCCACGACGGTGCAGGTCATCGCCGTGGCCAGCCACGACACCGCCTCGGCCGTCATGAGCATTCCCGAATTCGACGAGCCTGCCGCCTGGATCTCTTCCGGCACGTGGAGTCTGCTCGGCGTGACGGTCAACGAGCCGATCCTGACCCCGGAGGCCTGCGACGCGGGTTTCACCAACGAGGGCGGTGCCGAAGGCAAGATCACCTTCCTGAGCAACATCACCGGACTTTGGATTCTGCAGCAGCTGGCCAAGGAGTGGCGCACCGACGACTGGTCCGCCATGACCGCCGAGGCGCGGAAAGTACAAGCTTCTCCGCTCATCGATGTGGACGACAATGCTTTCTCCGCGCCGGAATCCATGCAACGGGCCATCTTCGCGGCAGTGGGGCGTGAGCTCTCGCGCGGGGAGACCGTGCGTTGCGTGTTGGAGAGCTTGGCGCACCGCTACGCCACTGCCATCCGCCACCTCAACACCCTTTTGGAGGCGCCCGTGCGGCGGCTACACATCATCGGCGGCGGTTCGCAGAACACCCTGCTGAACGAACTCACGGCCCAGGCCACGGGACTGAAGGTCACCACCGGCGAAGTGGAGGCCACGGCGGTGGGGAATATCATGGGACAGATGCAGGCGATGCCATAAAACGTGAATGTCTATATTTATATTTTATGTACCTTTGCGGCATAAAATATGAATTTTAAAATGATTACGAAACAAGCCTTGGGAAACCTCCTTTTCGGCATGGCCGACATCCTTCGCGACAAGGTGGAGGACTACAAGTCGTATATTCTCTCATTGCTGTTTTTCAAACGTCTTTCCGACAATTACCAGTGGGAGATTGAACACGAGAAAGAACAGTTTATAATTGACTACGTGCGGGAACCTTCGCCACGTGAACTGGAAGTGATTGCCAAGAAAAAGCATGATTTCACAATCCCTGCCGGCTGCTTTTGGGATGATGTGCGATTGGCTCCTATCGACAAAAAAAACGAGAAATTGGACGCCGCTGTCAATGCCATTGCCGAGCAGAACATCGACAAAAACGGCAAGTATTTCCTTAAAGGCATCATCAACACCGTGCGATGGAACGAGCCGGCCCCCAATGGCTCCGGCGGCAAAAAACTTGACCCAGAGGTACTCACCAACCTCGTCAACTATCTGAGTGCGGTGGATTTGAGCAACAACAATGTCACGGTTGATATCCTGGGCGACGCTTACGAATACCTCATCAAGCGTTTTGCCGATGAAAACAAGGGCGGCACTATGGCCGGCCAGTTCTATACCCCGCAGGAGGTCGTCGATATCATTGTGCGCTACTTGAAACCGCAAAAAGGCGAAACCGTGTATGACCCCACTTGTGGCTCTGGCGGTTTTCTGCTGAATGCGGCCAAATATGCGCGCGCCAGCTATGACACGCAAAAGAGCATTCGTCTGTTCGGTCAGGAATTAGTGTGGAACACCTGGGCTATTTGCAATATCAACATGATTCTGCACGGTTTGGATGCCCGCATCGAGCAGGGCGACACCATCCGCGACCCGAAATTCAAAAGCGAGGAAAACGAACTTGAGCTTCGCACTTTCGACAAGGTGATGGCCAATTTCCCCTTCTCAATGGAGAACTGGGCGCAAAACGGCGAACCCAAGAAGGACAAAAAAGGCAATACTGTCAACAAGAAAGACGGTACGCCGCAAATCGAATACAAGAAGGAGTTTACCGACCCTTACAACCGCCTCGTTTATGGAGTTCCACCTTACAGCAATGGTGATTTTGCTTTCTTACAGCACATTATTGCCTCTTTGGATGACAAGGGCAAGGCTGGTGTGGTTTGTCCGCAAGGTGTGCTGTTCCGTGGCCAGCCCGAAAAGACCGAGGAAGAAGACGGTCAGAACCGCAAGGCCGATGTGGAGTACACGATCCGTCGTGGATTCTTGCAAGGCGTGAATTTCAAGCAGCATATTAACATCATAGATGCCATTGTGGTGCTGCCGGGCAATCTATTTTATGGAACCACCATCCCTGGTGCCATCATCTTCTTCGACAAGAACAAGCCTGAGGAGCGCAAGAACAAGGTGCTGATGGTGTATGCTGCCAAGAAAGGCTGGTACCGCGAGGAGGCCAACATGAGCGTGCTGGAACCACAGGATGTGCTGCGTATCTCCACCATTTTGGAGAGTTGGGGCGATGAGGAAAAGGCGAAACATTGGATCAAACACCAGAAAAACAGGCTGCATATCCGCATTGAGGAGGAGTTGGATTTTCAGCTTTCAGAAATAGAAAACGATACCAAAGAAGAGTTGGCCAAGCAAACCGAAAAGTTGGCCAAGGCCAAGTTGGCGTTGCAAACCAAGGCGGAGAATGGCAAGAAGCCGACCGCCGGCGAGCTGAAAGCCGTAGAGGCCGCACAGAAAGCGTTGGACAAACTCACTTCAGACAAAGCCGCCCGCGAAACAGCCTTCCGGGAGAAAGCCGAGAAAATACGCCAAGCCATTGCCGATGTGGAGAACGAATTGATGCAGATGTTTGCCGATCCCGAACTGCGCAAACGCTATTTCTCCATCGTGGACATGGACGAGATCAAGGAAAACGAGTTCAACCTCAACATCCCGCGTTATGTGGATACCTTTGAGCCAGAAGAACAGATTGACCTAAAGGAAGCCATTGCCGATTTCCAAAAGGCGATGCAAACGGAATCGGAAACGGAGAAGGAACTGGAGGAATTGCTGAAATCAATTAACAATTGACAATGAACAATGATGGAGAATGAGATAAGTAAAAGCCAAAAACATGACCAACAATATCAAGAATTGGTTTCAGATATTGGTGGATTACTGGCAAATGCACGACAGCACATTGCCTCATCGGTTAATACAATATTGGTGGAAACCTATTGGCAGATTGGTCGCTATATAGTTGAATACGAGCAAAAAGGTGCAGAACGGGCAGAATATGGCAGCAACCTTCTGAACCGTTTATCCAACGATTTGACACTCAAATACGGAAAAGGGTTTGGGAAGAGCAACCTTCTGTACATGAGAAAATTATATATAACCTTTCCGAAAAGTGGGACACTGTCCCACCTTTTGAGTTGGAGCCATTACTACGAAATATTGAAGAATTAACAATATACAATGTACAATTAACAATGATGGAGAATGAGATAAGCAAAACAAACTTATTTTTACTTATTGCCGATAGAATAGACCTCGCCCGGCAATCAGTTTATGCACATGCAAACCTGACCTTGATGCACTTGTATTGGGATATCGGTAGGATTTTAAGCGAAAAGGTTAGCAGCACTGGTTGGGGGAAAAGTGTCGTTTCGGAACTGGCATCGTTCATTTCGACCAAAATGCCAGATGCAAAGGGTTTTAGTGACAAAAACCTGTGGCGGATGAAACAGTTTTACGAAATGTATGAAGGAGACGAAAAACTCTCACCACTGGTGAGAGAAATATCGTGGACAAATAATATAACCATTATGTCGCGGTGCAAGACCAACGAAGAAAGACTGTATTACCTCAATTTGTGCAGATCCGAAAAACTCACAAAAAGAGAGCTTGAACGGCAAATTGACGCCGCCCAATATGAAAGAAGTCTGATAAGTCCAAAACTCTCACCAATGGTGAGAGAAAAAAATGCAGAAACTTTCAGGGATACTTATGTGCTTGAATTTCTTGGCATTCCGGAATCGCATTCCGAATCGCAGCTAAAAAAGGCTCTTGTAAACAACATGAAGAAATTTATTCTTGAGTTGGGCAGTGATTTCATTTTTATGGGAGAGGAATATCGTTTACAGGTTGGGATGCAGGATTTTTATATTGATCTTCTGTTTTTCCATCGCGGAATAGGTGCCATGGTTGCGTTTGAACTGAAAGTGGGTAAATTCAAACCTGAATATATCGGACAACTTGATTTTTATTTGGAAGCTTTGGACCGTGATGTGAAAAAACCGCATGAACAACCCAGCATTGGAGTTTTGCTGTGCCACGACAAAGACGACGATGTGGTGGAATATGCCCTGTCGCGTTCACTTTCCCCGACATTGGTAGCCCAGTATCAACTGCAACTGCCGGATAAAAAGCAGTTGGCAGAAATAATGTCAAAGGCTGAAAAAGTACTGAACAACAGCGATGAAAATTGACAATGAACAATTGACAATTAACAATTAACAATGTACAATGTACAATGATGGAAGGCTGGAAAGAAATAGCGTTAAATGAGATAGGTTGGTTTAAAGGCGCTGGCGTAAACAAACTTATAAATACAGATGAACAACCAGTTTATCTGGTCAATTATATGGATGTTTATAAGCATTGGAGAATTTACTATAACACCAACTATCAAGAAGTTACTGCAAAGGACAGAGAAATTAAAGAGGCGAATCTGTTAGAGGGTGATGTTTTGTTTACTCCATCTTCTGAAAAACCAATAGACATTGGACATGCAGGTGTGGTTATGGAAACGATGCCTAATTGTGTGTATAGTTACCATCTCATCAGATTAAGACTGTATGATAAAACCCAATTTGACCTAAAGTATCTTTCTTATTTACTGAATTCTGATAATGTCCAAAAACATTTTGTTTCAAGAGCTTCTGGTAGTGGTATCCGTTATACCTTGTCTTTGAGTGATTTCAAGAGCGCGAAGATCAGATTTCCCAAAAAGTCCGAGCAATCCGCCATAGCCGCCATTCTCTCGAAGGTGGACGAGGCGATAGCGTCTGTGCAAGCCAGCATATCCGCCGCCGAGCGACTGAAGAAGAGCCTGATGCAGAACCTCCTCACCGGCCGCATGAAACCCGATGGCACACTCCGCAAAGAGGATGAGTTTTATGTGGATGAGAAGTTTGGGAGAGTGCCGAAGGGGTGGGGGGTGAAGAAAGTTACAGAAGTAGCTGACTATGTGCAATATGGTCTAAACCAAGCATCATCTGAAAAGGGTAAAATACCAATGCTTCGCATGAACAACATTGTCAAAGGAAAAATGACGAATGCGCCTTTAGTTTATGTGGAGTTGAACGATTCACTGCTTCAACAATATAAATTGGAGAAAGGAGACATTTTGTTTAACCGAACAAATAGCCTTGATTTGGTTGGCAAAGTGGGCGTTTTTGAGTTAGATGGAGATTATGTATTTGCTTCTTATTTGATAAAGGTTAAGGTTTCAAAGGATAATAATCCTTATTTTGTGAACTATGCATTGAATTCATATCCTATTCAATGCTCGTTAAGGTCAAAAGCTACACCTGCTGTAAGTCAAGCAAATATCAATTCTAAAAGTCTTAGGAATACTTCTATCATTATTCCAACGAATAAGAAGGAACAAGATGAAATTGTTTCAAGAATAAATAATGTTGAAAACGAAATAATCAATAAACAAAACAAAATCGCCGTCCTTGAAAGGCTGAAGAAGTCATTGATGCAGAATTTGCTGACGGGGAGGGTGAGGATAAATAAAGAATAAAAGTTAATGTTTATGGAGAATGCAGTTAAAATATTTGTAATCGAATCTTTAGAGGATGGAGATAGATTAACAGGAACAAATTTGTACAATGATTTAATCAACTATGAACTCCCATTAACTTCTAGATTATACAATAAGATAATTGATGAAGGAGATTGGTATGGGACAATAGATGATATCAAAGAAAATGTGCAGTTTGGAGATATTGTTTTTATACATCTAGAGATACATGGAAATTCACGAGGAAGTGGTATTGTGCTGAATAATGGAGCAGAGATACTATTTGATCGAATTTGTGAAGATTTTCGAGTTATCAAAAAAAGAATTGGCTGCAATTTGTATGTCACTTTAGCGGTATGTCATGGATTGTTTTTAATAACAGGATTGGTGCCTTTGAAAGAAATGCCTTTTTGTGGTGTTATAGGTTCTCAAGAGGAGATTACGGTAAAAGATTTAGAGTTAAGGTTTTATGAGTTTTATAAGGCTTTTTTGGAGTTTAATGATATTGAATTTGCTATGGAAGAATTGCAAAAAGCAAATTCTGGGATTCCTAGTTCGTATAAATACGTGAAACCAGAAGAAATCTTCTTTAATTCGTGGAAAAATTATATGACAAATTCCATAAAGGAAGATTGGCAAAAGGAAAATGCTCAAAAAGTTGCCGATGAGAATCATCTGAACAGACAACAAAGAAGAGAATTTGAGAGGAAGTTTAAAAAAGAAAAAAACATTTATGCAAGGAAAGTATATAAAGAGAAGGCAGAACTGTTTTTTATGATAAAAGATTTTCCTGAGAATAGAAATAGATTCCAAGTACCGGCCAAAGTAACTGATCTCTCTAAAAAGAAAACTTCATAAAAATATGAAAACTTCCATCCTCTTCTATAACGATCGCGAGGCTCAATAAACAAATATATAAGAATGTAAAGCATTGTATTACCAAAACTAAAAATTAAAATTATGTGGTTATCAATTATTAGCATTTGTATTTCAGTAGGGGCATTTGTACTTCCGTTAATCATCAACCATAGGTATCGTGCTAAAGATAAGCAAGATTCCTTAGACAATCGGTTAGATTCAATTATTCATATTGGCATCGAATATCCTTATTTGGAGGACAAGCATTTTACAAAACAGTGGAATAACTATCGGGAAAGTCAAGACGAGAAGTACTTGCGCTATGACAACTATTGTAACATCGTTTATAATTTTTTGCATTCGGTTTGTGAACACTATAAATATGATAAAGGAAAAATTGAAAATTATATAGATATAAAAAACTGGATGAGAACTCACCAAGACAACTGGAAAAATCCTGTTGACACATTTGAAAATGTGGATGGTTATGATGAGAAATTCAGGAATTTTATCAATTCATATTTAAATTAGTCTGACAATGAATAGAAAAGCACTATTAATAGGCAATTCAAATGGATTGTCTGGCGTAAAAAAGGATATTTCAAACTGGGAATCCTTTCTGACGAGTGACATTGGAGGTAAATGGTTCCCTTCAGAAATTGATGTTGAAATGAACCCGTCAAAAATCTCGCTGATGTCGAAAATAAATACATTGAAACACAGATACGACTTTGTTTTAGTTGTTTACAGCGGACATGGTGCATATTCACAAGGAACAATTCTTGAAATCAATAGTAATGAGGAGTATGTTTTTGAAAGTGATTTGAAAGGCATTGCTCCTCGTCAAATATCCGTTTTTGATTGCTGCCGAGGAATCGTAACAATGCAAGATTCTATCAAAGAATCAATAAAAAACTTGAGTGTGAAAAATCAATTCACATCAAATATTCGCCAAGACTATGAGACAAGAATAATGCAGGCCATACCTCAACAAATATCTTTGTATGCATGTTCTATTGGTGAATCCGCATACGATTCGAATGATGGAGGGTATTACACAAAGAATCTTCTGAAATCAACCAATCTATTCGTTGATGAACAACGTTTTCTAACTGTAGGTATGGCACATCAGGCAGGTGCTTTAAGAACGACCAGTGAGGTTTTTGAAAAAGAAAAGGTGACTTCTAATTATTTCTCTCTGACTATCAAATAAATACAAGCAAAAAGCTGCCAAAAATTGCACCTGTTTTCCCTGTTTGCGTTAATGGGTCGTTAAATTGAATTTTTTTTTGCCTATTAGTCAAAATTGGCGATAA
>JAFXPL010000045.1 GCA_017527945.1 Bacteroidales bacterium
CACGAGCACCCCGGCGGCGACCAGGATTCCGAGAATCAGCCAGTCGGTCCACAAAAAGACCTGTTTTGCCGTATCCTTCGTCATATCTTCTGAATTAGCAGCTGCGCCTGGTCAGCCGGGAGTTCCACAATGTCGGTGACGGTCTGGAAGCTCAGTTCCTTGTATTCGGACAGCCGCGCGTAGGCGATGTCGGCGGGGGCGTTGAACCACACCTCCAACAGGACGGTGCCGCCCTCGTTGCCCTGCACGAGCTTGGGCTCCACTTTCTTGCCGCTGAGAAAATCCAAGAGGGATTCGCGGCAGTTGTTGTTCAGCTCCAGGCTCTTTTTCTGCAACGGGATGCCTTCGCCGTTCAGTTTGTAGCCGGATTTGTAGAGGATGAGGGAGAGTATGCCACAGAGGAAGAGGCACACTCCCGTGGCCTTGTGCACGAAGAACAAGGCTATGCCGGCCAAAATAATGCAGCCGGAGATGATGAGGTCCTTTTTCGCATGGACCTTCTTGAAATTGTTTTCCATTTTTTTAGTATTTTGGTGAATGAAATAATGGGTTAAGGGGACATACGCCACCGCGCATACGGACAGGCGCACGCCAAGAGGCCGTTCATGGGGATGACGGCTCGATAAAAAGTGGATGAATGGAAAACGGTCTAAATCCGGATGCGCCGCAGGGCGAAAAGGTAGCGTTCGGCGGAGAATGTGCCGGCACAACCCTTGTCGCAGACGGTGCGGTAGGGATGCCGGAGAATGCGGACCACTTTGCCGTTGCGGAGGATGTGGAAATGGCTATGGGAAAAGCTGTTCGTCCGGCTGTTGGCCGAATGCGGGCGCACATTCGGCGCGGCGCTTTCCTCCTCGCCGACCGACAGCAGCGACTGTGCCGAGCTGAGCAACAGGTCCTTGTTCGGCAGGTTGTCGGCCGAGAGCCGCTCCGACACGGGCTGCGCGACGACGGATCGCCCGTCGGTGTGCGGACCGGGGCGCACGCCGTCCGTGACGCCGCCGAGAAGCAGCGCCCACAACACGGAGAATATGCCGATCAGATGTCGCATCGTTTGTTTCGTTTGACGCGGCAAAAGTACATTTTTTTGTGATTTGTGATTAGTGACTTGTGATTAGTGACTTGTGATTAGTGATTTGCGGTTTGTGATTTGTGATTTGTGAAATGCACGTGTCATTTTGTTTGTTTCTGGGCGAAACTCGGCTTAGGGGGCGACGTTCCCAAGTGTCGCAAAGCTGCTTTCAAGCATCGCCCTCACACCGACGGCGTGATGAACACCCGCCAGGAACCGTTTTCGTCTTTGTCGATATAGCCGTTGCTTAACATCGTTTGAAGCATCTTCTGAATGGCGGAACGGTTGATGCCTATCGCTTCCTGTAAATACGAATAGGTGGCGTTTTTTTCGATTTTCAGCTCGCGAAGGATTTTGGCATAGTTGGCAGAACGGAATACAACACGCTCGCCGTCGTACCACCAGATATTCTCACCTTTGTCTGTGACAAACAGCACATCGTTCTCAACCTCATGGGCAATCAGATTTTCCATGTATTTGAGAAACGGACGAATGTTCTTTAGCGAGGCATTTGCACCATCGTGCGGAGCCGCTCCCACAATCAAGTCGGCCTGGTGCAGAGCCTCCAGATATTCTTGCTTTGATCTGCTGCGTACCACAATCATCGGATATCCATGTCGCGACAGGATATAGTTGAACATCAGACGGGCGATGCGCCCGTTGCCGTCCTCGAACGGGTGAATGCGGATGTAACGGTAGTGGAACAGCACGGCCAGCTCCACGGGCGACAGCTTTCCTTCCTCTTCCGCCTTGTTGTACCAATCGACCAGGTCGGTCATCAAGGCCGGGGTCTCCTCCGGCGAGGCGTACTCGAACCGGTCCCCATAACGGGTGATCACGCTGTTCGGACGGGTCTTGTACTGCCCCGCGTGAACGGTGTAGCTCGTCTGCATCCCACCTGGGAGGTTGCGGTAAACCGTGTAGTCTTCGCGTAGCAGGGTGTGGTGCAGTGTCCTGATGAAATTCTGTGTAAGCGGCTGTTGCGTCTCCAATGCCTCAACCGACATCATTTTCAAACCGACATTGCTGGCCTTCATCTCTTCATAATCACGGAATTCCGCCGTTCCTGACACTTTGCCGAACAACAACAGCAACTCCGTCTGCCCATACGTCAGCGTATTTCCTTCAATATGATTCGAATTGTAGTTGAAATCCACCGTAAACCTTCGACTCAACCTGTTCATGTCAACCTCCGACAAGGGTTGAACACTTTGCCATTTTTCCAGTGCCGCTTGTAATTTTCTGTTTTCCATACTATAACCGCATAAATATTTACCACCGATTTCAGTGGTAATCGTACCACTGAAATCGGTGGCAAAATTACACTTTTTTTTTGATTGTCACACTCATGCGGAAAAAAAAGTACCTTTGCCGCCAAATAAAAACCACTATGAAACTTGCGGAAGCATTAAGCATCAGGAAAGACTTGCAGAAGCGCATCCAGCAGATCGGGACGCGCATCCAGAACAACGTGAAAGTGCAGGATGGCGACGAGCCGTTGGAGAAGCCAGAGGAGCTGATGAAGGAGCTCGACGCGTGCCTCGCACAGCTGGAGGAGATCATCTGGCGCATCAACGCCACCAACATGCAGACGAAGAACGCCGACGGGGTGACGCTGACCCAGCTGATGGCGCGCAAGGATGTGCTGACCATGCGGGTGGGCACCCTGCGCAACGTCTTCGAGACGGCCTCGGCAGGACAGGACCGCTACTCCCGCTCGGAAATCAAGACCGTGACGGTGATCGATGTGAAGGCTCTCGGCAAGCAGGTGGACGACAGCTCCGCCCGTCTGCGCCAATTAGACATGGAGATCCAGGCCTTGAACTTCCAGACAGAATTGCTATAACGACAGTCCCCCGCATCTGTAGGGCGAACCGGAAAAACCGATCTTCCGATCGCTATCTGACCGCTGCCCGGAGCCGGCAGCACCCGTTCCTTTCGAACATCACGGCGCAGGCTCAGCACGTTGTCACCCGAATGCACGGCTCAGGCCGCACGGCGCACTACCGACCGGTTGACTATGGATGTGGGGGCTGTTTTATTGTATGTTTTTGCCGCCGAATTTAAAGACAGTTAATGTTCTTCTATTGCTCCGTGAAAACAAGATAGTAAGCGTCGGCGGGGTTGCCGACACCAACGCTCGGGGTGTACAGGTAAACGGCCACCTTCTTGGACGAGTTTCCATAATAATGTTGGAATTCCTTCTGCTGGGAAACGCTCTGCCAGATGTATTTCAATTCGTTCTCGTCTGTGACGGTCTCGTAATGGCCGCCATCGTTGATGAAGGCGATACGATCTTGTCCGGGATAGGGGAGACCGTTGTCCATCGGCAGACCGGCACGGAAGTTGTCCGGGAAATTCAGCTCGCCGCAACCGCTCCAGATGATGGAACCGTCCATCAACAGGTTGTCGGTGTTGCGGTAGAACAGTTTGATGTAGCCGAAGTCGCCTGGCGCTTGATATTGCGAAACAAACGGGATTTCGTTGCCGGAGTTGAGC
>JAFXPL010000046.1 GCA_017527945.1 Bacteroidales bacterium
CCGTCTGCAGTCTTTTCTTTCTTTTAGCTATCAAATAGGCAATCAGACAGATAGCGGCACTAATCAGCGGATAGAGGACCAGCATTGTACGTGGCATGGTTCCGCCGGCATTGCCCTGAAGGTCGAAATGCGCGGGCATCAACTCCTGCAAGGAACTCAAACGCACAACGATGGCAGCAGCGTTTGCAGCCACTATGAGCAGCGGAACAATCCAGCCTCTGCAGCTCTTTTTCTCTGACGAGTCGTTGTTTGTTTGCTTCATATATTTAAGATTTGTCGGTTTACAGATTTTTCTTGAAAAACTCCGCCAGCGTGTCCCACGGGATGTAGTTGCCCTCGCCGCCGTCATAGAGGTCGCAGTGGGTGGCACCGGGGATGATGAGCAACTGCTTGTTGTCGGGATTGGGATTCGGTTTGCCGATGAAGTTGTAACCTTCGGCCTTGCCATCCACCATGTAGTGGTAGGCGGCCTCGCCGAAGTAGCGGCTGTGGGCCTTCTCGCCGTGCATCACGAGAACGGCGGAGCGTATCTCATTGATATAGTAGAGGAAACGGCTGTTAGCAAAGGCCTGTGTGCCGATGACGCGCCAGCCGTCGTTGCTGTTGCCGCTGCGCTTGTGGTAGCCGCGCGGGGTCTTGTAGTAGGCGTGATAGTCCTTCACAAACTGCGGGGCATCGTCGGGTACCGGGTCGATGACACCGCCGGCCATCGCCAACGGGTCGGCGATCCGCTGTTTGCCCATTGCCTCGCGGGCGGCGTGACGGGCCTCCTCGTTGTTGTCGCTGTCGTAGTAGCCGTTGCCGCTGATGCGGGTCATATCGTACATCGTGCTGGCCACGGTGGCCTTGATGCGGGTGTCGGCAGCGGCGGCGTTGAGAGCGATGCCACCCCAGCCGCAGATGCCGATGATGCCGATGCGCTCGGGATCCACATTCTCTAACTGCGACAAGAAATCGACGGCAGCCATAAAGTCCTCGGTGTTGATGTCGGGCGAGGCGGTGCGACGGGGCTCGCCGCTGCTCTCTCCGGTGTAGGACGGGTCGAAGGCCAGCGCCACAAAGCCGCGCTCGGCCATGCGCATGGCATAGAGGCCGCTGCTCTGCTCTTTCACGGCGCCGAAGGGACCGCTCACGGCGATGGCAGGCAGTTTGCCGTTGGCATCCTTAGGCATGTAGATGTCGGCGGCTAAGGTCAGGCCGTATTGGGTTTCAAACGTCACCTTGCGGTGGTTCACTTTTTCGCTGAGGGGGAACACTTTGTCCCACTCCTGTGTCAAAACGAGTTCTTGTTTCATTTCTTCTTTAGGTTCTTTTGTTTCGGTTGTTTTCGGTTGATTGCCGCAGGCGGTCATCACCACGAGGGCGCACACCATCGCGCCGAAGAAAAATATTGTCTTTCTCATTGTTCTGCATTTTCATTTTTTCTTGGGTTTCAGATGCAAAAGGGTGACTTCGCTGTCGGAGCCTATGCGGAGGGGCAGGCCGAAGGTGCCGCTTCCGCAGGAGACATACACAGCCATTCGGTCGCGATGGTAGAGGCCGCGGTTGTACTCGAACAGGCGGTCGTTGACGAGCGTCACAGGGAAGAACTGCCCGCCGTGGGTGTGTCCGGCCAAAAAGAGGTCGGCACCCGCCGCTTCAATGTACTTGGCTCCAACGGGGCTGTGGTGCAGCACGACGGTGGGCAGCGTGCCGCTCACGCCCATCTTCGGCATCGTGCTCTGGATGGTGGCTTTGCTGAGGGCTGCGTGCATGTGGTCGCGGGCGTTTTCGTCCTCTACCATATAGTCGAGCCCCACAATCTGCAGGCCCGCACATTCCGCCGTCTCGTTTTCCAGCACACGCATCCCCGCCTTGTGGCACATCTCTTTAATCAAGTCGGAATCCACGTAGGTGTCGTGGTTGCCATCGACGAAATAGACGGGAGCCTTCAGCTGCCGCATCGGCGCAATGACGTCTTCCGAACAGTTGTACCAACTCTCTATGAAGTCGCCCGTGAAGAAGACAACCTCAGGGTTGGCGCTGTTTACCATGTCCACTAACTTTTGCAGATGCCGTTTGCCACGGAAATGCCCCAAATGGACGTCGGTGAGCTGCACGGCGGTCACCTCACGCTCCAGACGGGGAAGTTCGACGGTCACCTCCTTTATCTTGGGAGACGCCGCGTGGATGAACCCGTAGGCCGACACGCCGGAGGTAAGCAACAACACGCACGCCGCAAAGACACCCCTGCCGAAAGGCACGAAGAGTCGGACCATGTCCACCAGCAGCAGGGCAATCAGCAGAATGACCAGCACGGCGCAAAGATGGCAGAAGAACACCGTCAGCAGATGTGGCACAAGGCCGACGGTGTATTTGGCGGCATAGACACCCATTGCCGTCAGCGAGAGCGCCACGGCCACGCCGTAGCCCACATACCACCACACGGCGCGTGTGCCGAAAACCCAGGCACTGCGCCGCGCCATATACCATACCGCCACTCCTATGACGGCGAAAAAAAACACCAGAAGCAAAGTAAAATCCATGTTTTTCATTCGAAAACGTTATATATTTGAGGTGGGTTCTATCTATTCCTTATTTCCACGTTCACCCGAAACAGAACCCTTAAATTTCGAGTGTCCGCGCAGTTATTTTGACTTCCCCAACATCCTCAAATCCTTCGATTCCATAATCCGCTTCTCATATCCCCGCTCCACGACATTGATGAATGCGCGGCCAATCTCCGATAGCGGATTAGCCATGTTCAGCAGGCGCAACAGCGGATAGAGGATCATGTAGATGCGGTCGAGCCGCTTCACGTGCAACTGCCCCTTCGAGGGCTTCATCACCGTGGGACGTAGGACATAAGCGGCCTTCAGCGGAAGAGCTAACAGGGCTTGCTCGGCCTGGGCCTTTACACGCGCCCACATCATCTTGCTGTCCAGACCGGCACCAGCTCCGCTAAGATAGACAAAGGTGGTCGCCTCCTTATCGGGAAGCACGCCAGCAAGGTGCAGAGGAATATCGTAGGTTACAGGCCGGTATTGTTCTTCAGTCAGCCCGTTGGCACTGATGCCCGCGCAATAGAACACGGCATCGTAGCTCCCGAGTCGCTCGTCGCCCTCAGCGAGCGTTAGCAGGTCGTCCACCAGCAGTTCTTCCAGCTTCAGGTGTTTGTGTCCGCATGGTCGTCGGCTGATGCTCAGCACCCGCTCTACTCTTTCGTCTCTGAGGCATTCCATCAAGATTCCTTCGCCCACGAATCCTGTGGCTCCTGTCAAAATAATCTTCATATTACTTGATGATTTTTTTTCCGTTTTTAATCACAATGCCTTTGTAGCCTTTTGGTGCAATCTGGCCAGTAACAGTGTAAGTCGGGCCGTCATCGGTTTTCCTTTCTGGTGCTAACTCATTTATCCCCGTATAGACAGGCTGCAACGAGAGCGTAATGCTCACCTCTCCCCCGCCTGCTTTGACAAACTGGCGCACCTCTTCAGCTGAAAGGTTGTCAAGTTTTCCGATGCGAGTATAAGACCACGAGTTGCTGCCATAAAAGATACAGATGTTGTCGCCGTTGTATAAGACAAGGTCACCTGCAGAAGTAGCAATTTGGTGGTTGTCGGTTGGGAAGGACTGTCCGACATAGCCTACTTTCTCAAAGTTGCCGTAGTCATCGGCCATATAGGTTATGTTGTCCGCTTGCAATGCAGCCATCAAGGCTCGTGTGCCGACATTGTCTTCCATCGTGACGGCATGTGTTTCCTCACCAATGGTGATATACATTTTCTGTTCCATAGTCTGTGCAAAAGTCTCGCTGTTTTTTGTGCAACCTGTAATCAGTATTGCTACAAGTAACCAAAGAATTCTTTTCATTTGCATACGATTTTATTGCTTCTTTATCTCCCCAATCACCTTGACCGGACTCCTCATATCTATTATTCTAATTTACTGTCTATAAACTGTTTGAAATGCAGTATCTGTGTGCTGCGCGAAGGGTTGAAGAGCAGATGTTCGAAGTCTTTCTGTTTCAGCTGTATTTCAATCATCTGTATATATTTTCATCAACAATTGTATTCGTTTTTGCAGCGCCTTGTTGCCGCTCTGCGTTGCGTAATCCGTCAGACGTGCCTTGTCCAGTTCCTCGTGCATCCACCATTCGTCGAAGCGCAGCTCCAACATAGCCTCGGCAGTGTTGTATTGCGGGTAAAGGTAGAGCAGGTCGAGGATGGCCTTCTCCGGGAAAGCCAGCAGGTAGCAGCCTTGCGGCGAAACGGGCATCTGGCGGAAGCCGAAGAAAAGATCGGGCTTGACGGTCTGGTAGCTGAAGCGGCCGAAATCGTTGTGGTAGGCCGCTGTACGGTTGGAGGTGACGCAGGTGATGTCGGTCACCGACTCGGGGATGATGCCGTAGAACGACAGGGCATAGTGCAGGCTGATGTACGACGGCGTGTAGATGCGCTGCGCAATATAACGCGCCATCCCGGGAGTGCCCTTCAGGTCGCTGAAGGCATACCAATCCTGCCGGAGTTTCGACAGATAACCCCGCTTCACCCATCGTGTGAGGTTGCTTCGGTCGAATCCCGGCTCCCACGCACGGATCTGATAGACGTTGAAGCATCCCATCCCGTGCCACTGTTCCCTGAAGTCCAAATAGGTCATTTTTTTTCGTTTTATTCAAAAGACGCTGCAAAAATACAACTTTTCTTGAATGGAATGGAAGTCTCGGAAATGTTTTCAAACAACAGCTTACTTTTCAGGATTTATCTCCCTAATCACTTTCGCCGGACTCCCCGCCACCACCATATTGTCGGGCACATCCTTGGTGACCACGCTGCCCGCGGCCACGATGGCGTTCTCGCCGATGGTGACGCCTGCCAGCACTTTCACGTCGGCGCCGAGCCAGGCGTTGCGTTTCACCACGATGGACTTGGTGAGCAGCGTGTGGCGGGTTTCGGGGTTTTCGGGATGGTATTCGGTGGCTAACACGCAGTGAGGCCCGATGAAAACGTTATCCTCGATGGTGATGCCGCCGATGGCTAACAGC
>JAFXPL010000047.1 GCA_017527945.1 Bacteroidales bacterium
ATGCGGCACCCATTGGATTGATGATAAGGACGTTATCACACTGTTCGATGATGATTGCTCGTATCTGATCCATTCTGATGTTTATGTGGAAGAAAACCGGTTGGATACAGATTCGTTGTTGGAAGAGCTGACCGACGAAGGATTCAAAAAATATCCTGGCGAGGTGATGTCTGACAACAGTTGGTATTTGCCGGAGGGCAACATCAATGCACATCGCAAGTGCATGGTTTACAGTACAGAGCCTTATCCGACCATGGTAGATATGGTGTTGTTGGAGGATTGTCGAACCCCTAAGTACTGTGTGGTTTATGGCGTTTACGAGCAGGGCACCGGCAGCCACACGATGGACATTGTGGAGGCGATAAGGTTTCGGTAAATACAGGTAACAAAGCAATCTTTGTTAGTTCAGTTCATACTGAATATAGTCTAATAGCATTTTTGATAACCATCTCATGTAGAGAAACCACACTGACATATCCCTTGTTCTCAAAGTCTTCAATAAAATCAATAATTTGTCTTGGAAGTCGCTTTTCGTCATATAGAAAATATGATAAAGCTTGAGTATCAATTAGGTATTTCATTTAACGGTATTATTCTGTAATCAAAGGCATCTTTCGCAGAAAACCGTAACGACACTTCAGCGAAGGACACCAGCACGTAGAAAAAAATTGTATCTTCGCCGCATCATCCTTTAACCCCTATACAATGAACAAAAGAATCATTCCGATACTGACTGTATTGTTGTTCAGCGTGTTAGCCACTTTCGGACAGTCGCTGTTGTGGAAGGTGAGCGGCAAGAAGATGAAAGCCCCTTCCTACCTGTACGGGACCTTCCACATCCAGGACGCGCGGGTAGCTTCGTTCGACACCACCGTGCTCAATGCGCTCAACCGCTGCGAGGCCTTCGCCGTGGAGATTCTGTTTGACGAAATAGACTCGCGCGGCATCCAGAAGGCCATGATGATGCCCGAGGGCAAGTACCTCAACACCCTGTTGTCGCTGGAGGACTTTGCCCTGTTGGACAGCCTCTGCAAGGCAAAATTGGGCATCAGCGCCATCTTCATGAACGGCATGAAGCCTTTCTTTGTGAGCAGCACCCTGCAGCAGATGGACCTCCGGAAAGACGCCGAGGAGGCTTTGGACCTTTTCCTGCTCAAGAAAGCCCGGGAAAACGGCAAACTCTGCTACGGGCTGGAAGACTACACGGAACAGATCAAGGCCATTGACGCCATCAGTTTGAAAGACCAGGCGGACATGCTGCGGCAATTTCTACGCGACACGGCGCAGTCGGCCCAGGAATTCGACAAGATGCTGGATACATACCTTCGGTTCGAGCTCGACAGTCTGGTGGAGATGACACAGGACACCTCCCTCCCGAAAAAGTTCGAGAAAGTGCTGGTCAGCGACCGCAACGTCACGATGGCCAAGCGATTCGTGAAAATCACCGGCGAGCACACCTTGTTCTGCGCTGTGGGGGCTGCCCATCTCGGGGGCAAGAAGGGCGTAATCGCTTTGCTTCGCAAGAAGGGTTACACAGTGGAGCCTGTGCCGTTCGCATGGCTGCCCGCCGAGACAAACACACTGAACGAGTAAAACAACGAGAAAAATTCGACTGTTATGAAAAAATGGCTTCTCCTCGCAAGCGTAATCCTAAGCGCCATCGCCGTCCAAGGGCAGTTCCTCAACTCCTCGAACCTGCCCATCATCCTCATCACCACCGACAACGGGGCCAGCATCCCTGACGACCCGAAGATTGGGGCGACGATGAAGATACTCTATGTCAACGACACGACCACGAACTACCTTTCCAACCAGAACGACAGCGCCTTCCTGAACTACAACGGCCGCATCGCCATCGAGCTGCGCGGTTCCACCTCGCAGAACCACAACAAGAAGCCCTACGGCTTCGAGACACGCATGGCCGACGACAGCACCAACAACAACGTCTCGCTTGTCGGGCTGCCCGCCGAGAACGACTGGGTGCTGAACCCGATGAACGACGAGCCCTCCTACGTGCGCGACAACCTCTCATACATTCTCGCCGGACAGCTCGGCCACTACGCCCCCCGCACCAAATACTGCGAGGTGATGGTCAACGGCGACTACCGCGGCCTCTACTTCCTGACCGAGAAGATCAAGATTGACGGCGACCGCGTGGACCTTGCCAAGATGGACACCGCCGACACGGAGTTGCCGAACATCACCGGCGGCTACATCATCAAGGCCGACAAGCTCACCGGCGGCGACGTGCCCGCCTGGAGCACCCCGGCCTACGACTATTGGCAGGAGGTCGATTATATCTTCCATGACCCCAAACCTGAGGAAATCACCATGGAGCAAGCCGACTACATCAAGACCTACTTCGGCGAAATGGAGTCCGCAGTGGCCACGCACAACCAGGATGTGAGCCACGGCTTCCCGGCCTACCTCGACATCCCCTCGTTCGTGGACTATATGATCATGGGCGAGCTCTCCTCCAACTGCGACATCTACCAGAAGAGCACCTTTTTCCACAAGGACCGCAACGGAAAGCTGCGCGCAGGTCCTGTGTGGGACTTCAACTTAGCCTACGGCTACGACTTCGGCAGCGTGGGGCGGTCGCGCCACGACGTGCTGCAGTTCGCCAACGGCGACAACACCGGCTCCGACTTCTGGCACCAGCTTTATGAGGACAACATGTTCAGCTGCCACCTCTTCCATCGCTGGGAGGAGCTCACCGCCGAGGGGGCGCCGCTGCACTACGACCACGTCATCCACGTCATGGACAGCCTCACGGCCGTCATCACCACGGCCGTCGCCCGCGACCGCGTGCGCTGGTGGAGCATGTACGACTACAGCGACCACCTCAACACGATGAAGCAGTGGCTGCAAAACCGCTACGCCTGGCTGAACCACGAATGGGACCTCTACCGCGACTGCATCCCGTTGGACCCGCTCCCGCTGGTCATCTCCAAAATCAACTACCATCCTGCCGTGCAGCAGGGCATCAGCGCCAACGAACTGGAGTTCATCGGCATCCTCAACCACAGCGACGACACCGTGGATGCCGCCGGAGTACACTTCCGCGAGCTCGGATTCTCATACACCTTCCCCGAAAACGCCCTGATCGCCCCGCACGAGGAGATTTTCTTAGCTTCCAACCCCACGGCATTCCAACAATGTTTCGGTAAAGACGCCTTCGGAGCCTTTGCCCGCCACCTCGACAACAAGTCGGAGCGGATTGTGCTGGCCGACGCATGGGGCAACATCATCGACGAGGTGACCTACGCCGACACGCTCCCCTGGCCTGTCAGCGCCGATGGCCACGGCGACTTCCTCATCCTCATCGACCCAGACCTCGACAACAGCCTTCCGGAGAGCTGGATGGCGGCGGATGTCTTCGTCGGGATTTCGCAGCACTCGGTTTCCGGAAATCTGCGCGTCGGTCCGAACCCCACCGACGGCCTTCTCCGCCTCGACAGCGACAAACCGATAGAAGCCATAACCCTCACGGACATGCAAGGCCGCCTTCTGCAGCGCACCCTCGCCCACAGCGAGACCGCTGTCACGGCGGACCTCACCCCCTACCCTGCCGGTGTCTATTTCATCACGGTGGTCAGTGCGGACGGTTCGAGAACGGTGGCGAAAGTGGTGCGGCGGTAGCATCCCTCTGCGTGTGTCCAAAATTTATGTACTTTTGCCGCCGAATAAAAACAATACGAGGAATATGGAATCACAACATCATGTGCGCCCCTCTTGGGACGAATATTTCATGGAAATCGCCGACACGGTGAGCAAGCGCGCCACTTGCGACCGCGGACGCAGCGGCTGCGTGGTGGTCCGTGACCGCCAGATTCTGGTCACCGGCTACGTCGGGTCGCCCAAAGGACTGCCCCACTGCGACGACGTGGGGCACCAACTCAAGCAGACCGTCCACGAGGACGGCACAGTGACCCAACACTGCGTGCGCATCGTCCATGCCGAGCAGAATGCCATCTGCCAGGCCGCCAAACTCGGCATCTCCCTCAACGGTGCCACCCTCTACTGCCGGATGACCCCCTGCCGCACCTGCGCCATGCTCATCATCAACTGCGGCATCACCCGCGTGGTCTGCGCCAACAAATACCACGCCGGACAAGAGTCTGAAGAGATGTTCAAAGCCGCCGGAGTACAACTAGAGTTCTTCTCCGACGAAATTGTAAAGTACGACAAACAATGACATTGGCCGTTGGCTGTTGGCTGTTGGCTGTTGGCCGTTGGCTGTTGGCTATTAGCTGTTAGCCGTTGGCTGTGATTATTAAACCCTCTAAACTTCTAAACTTCTAAACTTTTAACCCTCTAAACCCCTAAACTTCTAAACCTCTAAACCCCTAAACTTCTAAACCCCTAAACTTCTAAACCTCTAAACTTCTAAACCTTCTAAACCTTCTAAACCTTCTAAACTTCTAACCCATTAACCCCCTAACCCAAAATGAGCACCTTCCTTTGGGAATCCATCGCTTTCGGCCCGATACACAGCAGACGTCTGGGCCAGTCGCTCGGCATCAATCTCATGCCGGTCGATGAAAAAATCTGCACGTTCAACTGTCTCTACTGCGAGTGCGGCTGGACTTTGGAAAAGAACCTCAACGCCCGCGCCCCTTATCCGCTGGAGACGGTCATGGAGGCCATAGAGCGCAAGCTGGCCGACTGCCGCGAGCACGGCACACCGGTTGACAGCATCACGTTCTCCGGCAACGGCGAGCCGACGCTTTACCCCTGGTTCGACCAAGTGATTGACCAGCTGCTGGTTTTGCGCGACCGCTACTATCCCGACGCGGTGATCACCTGCCTGTCGAACGCCACGCAGCTCTACCGTCCGGAAATCATACGCGCCCTGCAGCGCATCGAAAACCCGATGCTGAAGTTAGACGCCGGATCGCAGTCCATGCTCGACACCCTGAACGCCCCCATTGTGCCCGTCGATATCGAGCAGGTTACCGAACAGCTCTGCGCTTTCAACGGGGACCTCGTCATCCAGACGATGTTCCTCAGCGGCGAGCGCGACGGCCGCGTGTTCGACAACTCTGTGGATCCGGAATGGTCGCAGTGGCTCGAACGCATCCGCCGCATCCGTCCCAAACGCATCGTCATCTACTCCCTCGACCGCGAGACACCCGCCCTGCAGCTCCACAAGTTCGACAAGGCATACTTAGACGGCATCGCCGAGAATCTGCGCGAAGAGGGCTTCCATGCCGAAGCGTACTGACCATCAGGCGGCGTGGACATTCATGCCCAATCCCCACATTTCACTATCCTTCCCTTATCGAATCCCAAAAAATGATGATGCACCCTTTCGCCACAGGGGTGTATTTTTGCCGCGATAAAACCAAATGATATGGGAAGAAAACTCATTCCCGCTCTAACGGCCTGCCTGCTACTTGGTTTTCAGACAGTTATAGCGCAGAACAACGAGGCGGTGACGGAAAAGGTAACCGCCAAAGACAGTACAAAGTCCTTAGGCACGCTCACTATCGGCGGCTATGGAGAGGCGGTGTATAAATACAATTTCTTCAGCGACAACGTTTTCCGCTACTCCCGGGCGGCCAACTATGCCGATTCCCGGGGGCACGGTCGTATCGACCTGCCGCATGCCGTCATCATGCTGGGCTACGACTTCGGCCACGGCTGGTCATTTAACACGGAGATTGAGTTCGAGCACGGCGGCACCGAGTCGGCCGTAGAGATAGAAGCGGAGGAGGCCGGCGAGTTCGAGAAGGAGATTGAGCGCGGCGGCGAGGTCGCCCTGGAGCAGTTCTGGCTGCAGAAGGCCTTCTGGGGCGGCAAAATGAACATCCGCGCGGGTCACATCGTCGTGCCCGTGGGCGGGACGAACAACGCCCACCTTCCCAACCAATTCTTCGGGGTCTATCGTCCCGAGGGCGAGAACACCATCATCCCCTGCACGTGGCATGAGACCGGCATCGAGCTGTGGGGCCGCATCAAGGACTGGCGCTACGACGTAATGCTGATCCCGTCGCTGAACTCCAGCATGTTCAATGTCTCGGGCTGGGTGCACAACGGCTCGGCCTCGCCCTACGAGTTCCGCGTCGCCAACAAGTTGGGCGTGGCCTTCCGCCTCGACAACTACAGCGTCAAGGGGCTGCACATCGGCGTGAGCGGCTTCGTGGGCAACACCTTCCGCAACGACATCGTCACCGACGAGCACTCCGCCCGCTACGCCGACGTGCGCGGCACGCTGGCCATCGGCGGCCTCGACTTCAGCTACCAGTGCCACGGCTTCGTCCTGCGCGGCAGCGGCCTCTACGGCTACCTCTCCGACGCGGCCATGATTTCCGTCTATAATTCCACCCTGTCGAACAGCTCGCAGTCGCCCTACCCGCACACCCTCGTGGGGCAGTCGGCCTGGAGCGCCGGCGGCGAACTCGGCTACGACCTCTTCCACACGCTCAAGAACCCGAAGATGGACCGCCACAAGCTCTACCTCTTCGCCCGATACGAGTACTACGACTCCTACCTGCCCGCCCACACGCTCACCGACTACGAATGGACCGACCGGCACTGCGTGAGTGCCGGCCTCAACTACAGTCCGATAAAGGAAATCATCATCAAGGCCGAAGGCGGCGTGCGGCTGCTGAAGGCGCAGTACAACGACGAGCCCTGGTGCGCCATCGGCATCACATGGGCGGGAATGTTCAGCAGGGAATTCAGAAAGAGGACTTAGAAAGATTAGAAAGATTAGGAA
>JAFXPL010000008.1 GCA_017527945.1 Bacteroidales bacterium
CAACAGCATCATTGTGGTGGAAAACGACGGTTTGTTCTATATGCTTCACGGCGACATCACTTACGTTGACGAAGCGTTGTATGAGGACAAACTCTCCGTGGTTTTCGACGACCTGCCCGCCGCCCGCGAGACGCAGGACCGCATCCGCGAGTTCATCCGCAACCATCCCACCGTCTATTGCGGCACCCACACCCCGCAGGGCTACGAGAACTTGGAGGCCAAGCGTGTGATGGACTTGGACAACCCCGTACCGACCGTCCTTGCCGAGGTGGATTTCAGCAAACAGCAGGCCTCCGGCAAATACGTCTGCTCCATCTGCGGCTACGTGTATGATCCCGCCGAACACGACGGCATGGCCTTCGAAGACCTGCCGGAAGACTGGAAGTGCCCGAGATGTAAACAGGGGAAGGAGAAGTTCAATAGGGCGTAGGGCAACTACATTCCGTGGGATGCGCTGGCGGAGTTTTTCAACAAGAATCTATAGGCATTGATGATTCGTTTTAGATAAATCGGAATTCATGAAAGAGGAATGTTTGATATGCAAGGCGCAGTTGGAATATCTGGAAGTCGATGAACTGATGGAGTGTGCCATCTGCCATAAAAAAGAGAATAGCAAGACTCGTTGCGTTAAAGGCCATTATGTCTGCAACGACTGCCATACCGCAGGACTTGACACCATTGTTGGCCTTTGCCTCAAAGAGACATCGAAAGACCCTGTCCATATCATCAAGCAGATGATGGCCTTGCCGTTCTGTCATATACATGGCCCTGAACATCACGTTATGGTAGGTGCTGCCTTGTTGACAGCCTACAAGAATGCAGGAGGGCAGATAGACCTTCAACAGGCACTCCCTGAAATGATGAATCGTGGAAAATGTGTGCCAGGCGGGGCTTGCGGCTTCTGGGGTGCTTGCGGTGCAGGAATCAGCTCAGGCATGTTCATCTCTATCATCTCCAAATCCACGCCATTGACAAAGGAATCGTTTGCTTTGTCTCACAAGATGACGGCAAAGTCATTGAGTGAAATTGGCAATATCGGCGGGCCTCGTTGTTGTAAGCGCGATTCTTATCTCTCCATTTTGTCTGCCATAGATTTTGTCAAGGAGCATTTCGCTGTGGAAATGGAAAAACCGATTGTGGTATGCGAGCACTCTCAACAGAACAACCAATGTATTGGTAATCGCTGTCCTTTTTATAAGAAACAATAAGATAAATTCCAATTTATAAACATGAAGAAAGTCATCATAATTTCAACCAGTCTCCGTCCGGGCTCGAACAGCCACGCTTTGGCGGAGCAGTTTGCCAAGGGCGCGGAAGCCGCCGGGCATCTAAAATAAATGACTTTTTTGTTTTATTTTCAAGATTATTTTTGTATCTTTGCGAAAATAAACCACATATATGATAGTATGCATAAAGCATTGTAATTTAAGTTATTAAAATGAAGCCAAAACTAACTATAGAAAAACTGCGTGCAGAAGCCAAACTATTCTGCATTGCTGAATCAAAGATAAAAAACACCGAATTATATGGAATAACTGACGGTAAAGCTGTAGGAACTTACGTTGAACATAAATTCCAACAACAATTAAAGGCAAAATATTCTGTAACGATAGGTTCTTCCGCAAGTGGAATAGATTTGCCATCAAAGGACATTTTAACCGATATTAAAGTTACATCCATCAAACAACCTCAATCTTCTTGCCCATATAAGGACGCTAAACAAAAGATATTTGGATTGGGCTATAATTTGTTGGTATTTGTCTATAACAAGGTTGACAATCCAAGAACCAAAATAACAACACTTCACTTTGTAAGTTGTGCGTTTATTTCAAGCGATCGCACTGCCGACTATACTACTACGTATCGCTTGCGAGAAATGATAAAGGATCACGCTAACGAAGAAGACATTGTTGCCTATTTGAATGATAGAAATATACCCGCAGATGAAATAACTTTGCAAAATATGGCAAAGATGATATTGAAAAATCCGCCAAAACAAGGCTATCTTACCATTTCCAACGCTTTGCAATGGAGGTTGCAATATCAAAGAATTGTTTCTTTGGAAAAATCAGTCTCTGGCATCAATAAAATCATTGACGAAGCTAAAGAAAAATGAGATTGTTTGATGCCTCCATAAGCAATTCTGTTTTTCTATTTCTGAAAAAAGACATAAAAACATGGGCGACAGTACAATCTGCTAATGCTAAACTATGTCAGGCTTGTGGTATAACCAATTTTTTCAGTAATGACACTGAAATACAGCAAATAGCAAATGAATTAAATGGAATTAATTATAGTGTGGTTTGTGAGGACAGAGCGGAATATGGTGATTTTCAAACAAATCAATCATTAACCCAGCAAATAGCAACTCAACTTAAAAGAGAAGGAATAAATCCACAGATAGTTATTGAACCAACATGCGGCAAAGGGAATTTTATTCTCTCGGTGCTGGACACCTTCGAGAATGTTGAAAGAATCTACGGTATAGAGATTCAGAAGAAATATACGTGGCAAGCAAAGTTCAATGTTTTGGATTTTTTTCTAAATAATCCAAACAAAATAAAACCGGAAATACAGATCGTTAATTCCAGTATTTTTGAATTTGATTATCAAACAATTAAAAAAACGATAGGAGAAAAAGAATTGTTGATTATCGGCAATCCGCCATGGGTGACAAATTCGGCATTGGGTGTGATGGATTCCAAAAATTTGCCTAAAAAGTCTAATTTCAAGCAACATAAAGGACTTGACGCAATGACAGGCAAAGGCAATTTTGACATTGCTGAATATATTACCATTGATTTACTACAGAATTTTGGCAAGTGTAAGGGTAATATGGCTTTCCTTGTCAAGAATACCGTAATTAAAAACATTGTACATGACTTGCCAAAACTGAAACTGCTTATCGCAGGACTCAAAAAGCAAAATATTGACAGCAAAAAGGAATTCGATGTTAGTGTGGACGCTTCTCTATTTTCTTGTCAATTGAACAAAACAACAGAACTTAGTTGCCTCGAATCCGATTTTTACACCTCCGAAGTGAAATGTAATTTCGGATGGCTTAATGGGAAGTTTCTGTCCAACTTGTCGTGTTCATGCAACGATATTGATGGAGTTTCACCGTTTGAGTGGCGACAGGGCATAAAACATGATTGTTCGAAGGTGATGGAAATGGAGTTTGACGGGGATTGTTATAGTAACAAATTGGGAGAACGATTTGTTATTGAGGAGGACTTGGTATTCCCGTTGTTGAAAAGTTCTGATTTGAAGAAAAAACATGCCGAACAAACTCGAAAAATGGTCATTGTTACACAGAAATATGTTGGGCAAAATACTTCATATATTCAAGAGTTTCCGCAGACATACGAGTATCTGAATCGTCATATAGATTTATTCAGAAACAGAAAATCAAGCATTTATAAAGGGAAATGTGATTTCTCCATTTTTGGGGTTGGTGATTACTCCTTCAAACCATATAAAATAGCCATATCTGGATTGTATAAAACATTCCACTTTTGCTTGGTAAAGCCCCAAAATAATAAGCCTGTCATGTTGGATGACACGTGCTATTTTATCGGATTCGACACATTAGAACAGGCTGAATATGTCTGGGATCTTCTTAATTCGGTATTTGTCACAGATTTTCTCAAAAGTATTTCTTTCAAGGATTCAAAAAGAATGATTACCAAGGAAGTGCTTATGAGGATTGATTTGAAAAGTGTGGCGATTTTAAAAGGTGAAAAAAAGGATATGTTTGATTGTATCGATAACCAGCAAGAAATACAATTGAGTTTATTTTGATAGAAAATAACAACCAATATGAAAAAAGTCATCGTAATTTCAACCAGTCTCCGTCCGGGCTC
This sequence comes from Bacteroidales bacterium, assembly GCA_017527945.1. The sequence goes on from JAFXPL010000008.1 coordinate 3,864, forward strand.
GAACAGCCACGCGATGGCGGAGCAGTTTGCCAAGGGCGCGGAAGCCGCCGGGCATCAAGTGGAGCTTGTCTCGCTCAGAGGCAAAGAAATCAAGTACTGTATCGGCTGCCTGTCGTGCCAGAAGACGGGCGCATGCGTCATCAAGGACGACGTGCCGGCCATCATGGAGAACGTCTTGAACGCCGACGTGGTCTGCTGGGCCACGCCCATCTACTACTACGAGATGAGCGGCCAGATGAAGACCCTCATCGACCGCATGAATGCCATGTATCCCAAAGATTACCGTTTCCGCGATGTCTATCTGCTGACCACGGCTGCTGAAGCCGAAGAGTTCGTGCCGAAGCGTGCCGAGGGCGGTCTCACCGGCTGGATCGACTGCTACGAGAAGTCTGCGCTTAAGGGCCATATCTTCTGCGGCGGCGTGGGCGGCCCGAACGAGATTGCCGGCAACGCCAAGCTGCAGGAGGCGTTCGAGATGGGAAAGCAGGTGTGATTACGCCACGCCGCAAAAGGCAGCCACTGGACGAATCGCAGCCAGCAGCGCTGCACCGACTTAGGACGGTGCGGATAGATGACAAAAGCGGGAGGAGGGTGCAACCGAGGTAAAAGTAAAAAGTGTATTTTTGCCGCTTTTATTTATTGTTACTAACAAACAAATGGAAGCACTAAAGCACGAATGCGGGGTGGCGATGGTTCGACTGCTCAAGCCCCTGGCATTTTACGAGAAGAGATACGGCGACAGCCATTATGCCCTCGGCAAACTCTACCTGATGATGGAGAAGCAGCACAACCGGGGCCAGGAAGGGGCCGGCGTCGCCTGCGTCAACATCCATCAGACCCCCGGCCACGAATACATGTACCGCGAAAAAGCGGAGGGCAAGGACGCCATCACCAAGGTGTTCGACACCATCTACCGCCAGGCTTCCGCCCCCGACCCCGATGACCCATGTGCAGGTCCCGCCTTCTCCGGCGAGCTGTACATGGGTCATCTTCGTTATTCCACCACGGGCAAAGGCGGACTGAAATACGTGCACCCGTTCCTCCGCCGCAACAACTGGCGGGCGAAGAACCTCTGCCTGTGCGGCAATTTCAACATGACCAATATCGAGGAAGTGTTCGACTACCTCACCTCCAAAGGGCAGTACCCCCGCGTCTATAGCGACACCTACATCCTGCTGGAGCTGATGGGACACCGCCTCGACCGCGAGGTGGAGCGTTGCTACCAAGAAGGACTGGCGTTAGGGCTGGACGATCGGAAAGTGACCGAATATATTGACAATCACGTGGATATGGCCAACGTCCTGAAGTCCACAATGTCGCATTTCGACGGCGGCTATGTGATGTGCGGGATGACGGGCAGCGGCGAGATGTTCGCCATGCGCGACCCGTGGGGAATCCGCCCCGCCTTCTACTACCGAAACGACGAAATCTGCGCCATCACCAGCGAGCGCCCCGTCCTGCAGACCACCTTCAATCTGCAACAAAACGACATTCAGGAGCTGCAGCCCGGACAGGCCATCATCATCAACCGCAAAGGGGAAATCCGTTTGGAACAGGTGCTCCCGGCGGAGAAGTTCTCGGCCTGCTCCTTCGAACGAATCTATTTCAGCCGGGGCAACGACAACGACATCCATCGCGAGCGTAAGACCTTGGGCTTCCAACTTCGCGATTCCATCCTGAAAGCCATCGACGGCGATGTGGAGAACACCGTGTTTTCCTACATCCCCAACACAGCGGAGGTGGCCTACCACGGCATGGTGGAGGGCATTCGCACCGTGGCGCCGAATGTCCGCGCCGAGAAGGTGGTGTGGAAGGACATCAAACTTCGCACCTTCATCACCGAAGGCAGCACCCGCAACGACCTGGCCGCGCACGTCTATGACATCACCTTCAACTCCATCCGTCCCGGCATCGACAATTTGGTGGTCATCGACGACAGCATCGTGCGGGGCACAACCATGCGCGAAAGCATCCTGAAAATCTTAGACAGACTGCATCCGAAGAAAATCGTGGTGGTCAGCTCGGCACCGCAAATCCGCTATCCCGACTTTTACGGCATCGACATGGGTCGCATCGAGGAGTTCATCGCCTTCCAAGCCTGCATCTCGCTACTGAAAGAGCGAAATATGGAAGATTGGATAACCAAGGTGTATGAAAACTGTCGGCAGAATCATGAGGAAGCGTTGCGGCAATTGTACGAACCGTTCACCGTGGAGGAGCTGAACACGAAAATGGTCGAGCTGTTGAGACCCGCCGACGTGCACTGCCCGATAGAATTGGTCTTCCAATCGTTGGACGGCCTTCACGAGGCTATCCCGGACCATCCCGGCGACTGGTACTTCTCCGGCCGCTACCCCACCGCAGGCGGCGCCCGCCTCGCCTGTCGCAGCTTCGTGAACTGGTATGAAACCGTAAATCCTAAACTCTAAACCTTAAACCTTAAACCTTAAACCTTAAACCATTATGAAACGCTACATATTCGTAACCGGAGGCGTGGTCTCCTCCTTAGGCAAAGGCATCATCTCGGCCAGCATCGGAAAACTGCTGCAGGCGCGGGGATATACCATCACCATCCAGAAATTCGACCCCTACATCAACATCGACCCCGGCACGCTGAACCCCTACGAGCACGGCGAGTGCTACGTGACCGTCGATGGGATGGAAACCGACTTGGACTTGGGGCATTACGAACGGTTCACGGGCATCCGCACCACCCGCGCCAACTCCGTGACCACCGGCAGAATCTACAAGACCGTCATCGACAAGGAGCGGCACGGCGACTATTTGGGCAAAACCATACAGGTGGTGCCGCACATCACCGACGAGATCAAGCGCCGGATGCTGCGTGACGACGACGTTGACTTTGTCATCACGGAAATCGGCGGCACCATCGGCGACATCGAGTCGGCGCCGTTCTTGGAGGCCATCCGCCAGCTGAAATGGGAGCTGGGCAACCGCGCCGTGAGCGTGCACCTCACATACGTGCCCTATCTGCGCGCCGCCGACGAGCTCAAGACCAAACCCACCCAGCACTCCGTGAAGGAGATGCAAGGAGCCGGCATCCAACCCGACGTGCTCGTCCTGCGCACCGAAAAGCACCTCTCCGACGGCATCCGCCAGAAGGTGGCCTCCTTCTGCAACGTCGATTTGGAGTGCGTGGTGCAGAGCGAGGACCTGCCGAGTATCTACGAAGTGCCCGTCAATATGCAGAAGCAGGGATTGGATGCGGCGCTACTGCGGAAATTCGGTGTTCCCGTGGGCGAGACCCCCAAGATGGAGGGCTGGCACCGGTTCCTGGACCTCCAACGCACCGCCGAAAAGGAAGTCCGCGTAGGATTGGTGGGCAAATACGACCTGCAGGATGCCTATAAGAGCATCCGCGAAAGTCTTTCTTTGGCGGGCGTTTACAACCATGTGAAAGTAAAAATCGAGTTCATCAACAGCGAGAATATCACCGAAGAGAATGTGGCGGAGAAGCTCGCCGATGTGGCGGGTGTGCTGATATGTCCCGGCTTCGGGCAGCGCGGCATCGAAGGGAAAATCATCGCCGTGGAATACGCCCGCACCCACAACATGCCGGCGTTCGGCATCTGCTTGGGTATGCAGATGATGGTGATCGAATTTGCCCGCAACGTATTGAAATACAGTGATGCCAACTCCGCCGAGATGGATCCGGCCACCCCGCACAATGTGATAGACCTGATGGAGGAGCAAAAATCTGTGACCAACATGGGCGGCACCATGCGCTTGGGCGCCTACGACTGCGAGTTGCGTGAAGGCAGCCGTGTGGCGGAGATCTACGGAACCCTCCAGATCAGCGAACGCCACCGTCACCGCTACGAGTTTAACAACCGGTACAAGGAAGAGTACGAGAAAAACGGCATGCAATGCGTGGGCACGAATCCCGGCAACGACTTGGTCGAAATCGTGGAGATTCCCGGTCACCGCTGGTTCATCGGCACGCAATTCCACCCCGAGTACTCCAGCACGGTGCTGCATCCGCACCCGTTGTTCATGAGTTTTGTGAGGGAGGTGGCGACAAGCTGTCAATAGCAATCCCCTTTTCAACATCCGATACGGCCTGCTCGTCATCACCTTTCTGTTGACCGTCAGCGTGCAAGCTCAGCAGCGCGACCGGTTGGGAAGCCCTTTCTCATGCTGCCTCCCCTCCCGATAGTAGTGCTCCAGTAGCGTCTCCAAGCGCCGCAGCAGGTCGGTATGCTGGCTGAACGAGACCTGCATCTGCATGGAATAGAACCGGGCGATGTACTCCAGCACCAAAGCCAACCGCGCCACCACAATGTTGACGGTATGGCGGTCCTGCTCCGGCCGCAAAAGCTCCGTCCGCATTTCTTCGAGAAGCCGCACAAGGGTGTCGCGCTGTCGGTCGTCCAAAGCCAGCGTCTCACTGACGTTGTAGGTGAAATAGGTGTAGCCCGACATCCGCCGGCCCAACTCGCGCCCGTTCAGGAGGTCGAGGGAGAAAAGCAGGGCCCACCCCTCGGCCTGAATCTCCTCGCCGGTGTCGGTCTTGCTCCCGATCTGGCCAGGCGAGACGCACATCAGCGTGTGCTGCGGCATGTCGTACCGCAACTGCCCGTAGGAAAGCGTTTCCATGCGCTGGTCGGCGATGAAGATCCCATACACGTCGTAGCTGTTCAGGCTGTGGCGGCAATGTTCCAGCTCATCGTAGTGTATGACGCTGATGTGCGGGTGCAGCACCGGCGCCCCGATATAACGCGCATAGTCGTTGACACTGTGGGCTTTAAGTATCTTCTTCATTCCTTTTCTCCGTTTATGGAACACAAGACGCAAAGTTGCAAAAATTCCGAATCCGTGCAGGTGTCCACCAAGTTCACCCCGCAGCCGACATCGCACCCACCAAGGATGGGGTCGCTCGTTTGGAGACCTTGGCCGACACCACCGGCATCGACACCCGCGGCGATTGGGAGCATACAATGGAATAAACTGAAATGCAAATACTTGCGCACCGGCGACTGCATCTATGCAGCCCAGCTGCCCGACTATCACTTGAAATGCAGGGCGAAGGCCGCAGGGTCCGTGATCACGAGCTGCGGTGCACCGTCCTCGCGCCGGGTGATGGCACAGCCGGAAGGAAGGTCCTCGGCAAAGAAATCAAAGTCCTTGCCCTCCAGAATGTAGCGGCGGTAGTCTTTCTCCAAGCGGTCACGGTCCATCAGACCGGCCATCGCATCGAGGAACTTCTCTGCCGTGAAGTCATCGACAAAGGGCTTCACAGCCTCCATCATCGGCTTCCAGGCGTTCGGTTCGCCGGTCTCCTTCTCATACACGCCGGCCAGATGGAAGGCATAGCTGAAGCCGCGCCAGTACAACAGCCAAATGTAGTCGCCGTCGTTCCAGAACTTCTCTTCCGCCTCGTCGTCGGGGGCGTTGCGATAAGGGTTGTGGTAGAGTCCGGCAAGGGCGATGTTGAAATAGGTGGCAAAATAGGAGGGATCCGCCAATCCTGATGCCACCAGCTGGTAGCCGGTCTGCATCTCGTTGAAACCCTCGGGAAACCACACGGGGCCGTTGTTCAGCCATTTATGCCCGACCTCGTGGGTGAACAAATCCCTGCGCTTCGGTGTCAGGATGGTGTCCGCGGTGGCATCGTACCGGGAGACAAAGCCGTTGGTGAACCCGTTGCCCGTCGCCTCCCACGTGTTTTTCCGGAAGGGGAAAAACAGCATCGAATAAGGCCCGTCGTATTCATCGTCCCAAAAGCTAGAAATGGCAGAATAAAAGGTCTTGAAATAGTCGGTGAGTTCCATTTTGTTCAACACAGCGTTCTTGCGAAGGGCCGTCACCAAATAGTGAAGATTTCCGTCCACCATTACCGAATCAACGGTCAGCAGCGGGTCGCCGGCAATGACCGACCATGCAATGTCGCGAACTTTTCCTTCAAAAGGCCCCGTTTCTTTTCCGGCATTGTAGAGACAGAAGACAGGGTAATCGGGGACAGACTCCCAGGTGACGGACACGGGCATTTCATCATGTTCGACTGGCACGGCAAACAGGTTTTCAGTCCGTGTGAACAGCATTTCGCTGTCGATGTCGGGACGGAAGACATCCCACAGGCAGCCGCCCGGCGAGCCGTAATCGGCAGGCAGCGTGCAGCGGACGACGTATGAAAAACGGGCCTGTCCGTTCACGAGCCGGACGGTCAGTTCGAGCGAATCCGTGTGAGTCTGCACTTCGCCTTGGCTGACGGTGAGGTCTTGAAACCAAGTCATCTGGTCTGTCATGCCGCCGTTCTCGGATGCGTAAGAGAAACGCATCGTGTCTGCGGATGAGGTCAAAACAACCGAAACACCGATCCCGTCGCCTTTCCAGGAGAGCACATAATCAATGTGTCCTGTCTCTTGGGCGTATGAAACAAATGTCAGAGTCGTCAAAAGGATAAAAAACGTTTTTCGCATTTTAATTTCAGTTTTTAATGATAAAATACTGTTGCCGGACATCGCCGTTCACATCCACTCGAAATTCTCTTTCCCGGCAATGGTCTTGAAAAGGCATTTGGCGACACCCACGTCAAGGGCCGCGCAGCCGAATCAGCTGTTTTCAGGGCGCGAAGACGCAGAAAACCGGGAACCCGCCTGGCTCGGCGCCACGCCGAAATGCCGCTTATAGACGCGGCTGAAATGCTGCGGCATGTCGTACCGCAACTGCCCGTAGGAAAGCGCCTCCATGCGCTGGTCGGCGATGAAGTTCCCATACACATCGTAACTGTTCAGGCTGTGGCGGCAATGCTCCAGCTCATCGTAGTGTATCACACTGATGTGCGGGTGCAGCACCGGCGCCCCGATATAGCGGGCGTAGTCGTTGACACTGTGGACTTTAAGTATCTTCTTCATTCCTTTTCTCCGTTTATGGAACACGAGACGCAAAGTTACAAAAATTCCGAATCCGTGCAGGTGTCCACCAAGTTCACCCCGCAGCCGACATCGCGCTCACCAAGGATGAGGTCGCCCGTTTGGAGACCTTGGCCGACGCCACCGGCATCGACACCCGCGGCGATTGGGAGCATACGATGGAATAAAAGAAGATACAAATATTTGCGTACGGGCGGCATCATCGGCGACTGTGCGAAGATGGGGAGACGGAGATAGTGGATTTACAGACTGTAATCCAAAAAAAATATAGAATTTTCGGAATATAATCCAGAAATTTTATATTTTTGCAATTTCAAATCTGTTGCTATGATTAAGAGAAAACTGGAAGAAGTTGTGGAAAGTCAGTTGTTTAAGGGGAAAGCGATTGTTATAGTGGGTCCCCGGCAGGTGGGGAAAACCACTTTGCTTAAAGAATTTATACGTCGGAGCGACAAGCCAGTGCTTTCGCTCAATTGCGATGAGCCTGAGGTGCAGGCAATGCTGACCAATACCAATGTGGCCAAATTGCAAACCATTATTGGCAATAATGAATTGGTGGTAATTGATGAAGCTCAAAAGGTGGACAATATCGGCTTGACACTCAAACTGATTGTGGACAACTTTTCAAATGTGCAAGTGATTGCTACAGGTTCATCGGCTTTTGAGCTGCGCAACAGATTGAACGAGCCGCTGACCGGTCGCAAGTTTGAGTATCAGATGTACCCTGTCAGTTGCGGTGAGATTATGGATACGTATGGTCTGATTGAGGAACGTCGCACCTTGGAGAACCGTCTCATCTACGGCAGCTATCCCGATATTATCATGCACCCCGCAGAAGCCCGCCGATACCTCACCGAACTCACACAAAGTTATCTCTACAAAGACATTCTCTCGCTTGACAGTCTCCGTAAACCGCAGCTACTTGACAAATTGCTACAGGCATTGGCTTTCCAAGTAGGCAGTGAAGTGTCGAGCAATGAGCTGGCCCGAACTTTGCAAACAGACGGTAAGACCATTGACAAATATATTGATTTGCTGGAAAAAAGTTATGTGATCTTCCGGCTTGGCGGGTTGAGCCGCAACCTGCGCACCGAATTGAAGCGAGCCAAGAAAATCTATTTTTATGACAATGGGGTGCGAAATGCCATTATTCAGCAGTTTGCACCAGTGAATCTCCGCAACGACATGGGTGCCTTGTGGGAAAACTTTTTCATTGCAGAGCGAATGAAGCGCAACCATTATTTCGGCCATTATTGCAACCGTTATTTCTGGCGCACCACGCTGCAGCAGAAAATAGATCTGGTGGAAGAGTGCGACGGGGTGATAACTGCTTTTGAAATGAAATGGAATCCAACAAAGAAGGTCATATTCTCGAAGAGTTTCACCGAATCCTACAATGTCGGCGACACTGTAACAGTCACTCCCGAAAACTATCTCGAATATTTGTTATAGTAGATAAAAAACCGTTATAAACCGCCATCCATGCAAAAAAACATAATTCACATCGCTATTATGACATTATTAGTTCTCCCAACCACTGCGCAAATCGACCTCCACAGCCACGCCGTCACGCAGGGTTACCGCGACTACATCAAGGCCAACGGCGCGGAGCTGGACGAGGGGTTCCCCATTCCGGACTGGGATGCGGAGAGGCACATCGCCTTCATGGACAAGGCCGGCATCCGGACTTCTGTGCTGACGATGCCCGCGCCGCAGCCTTACTTCGGCGACGCGGAGGCCTCGGCGGAGGTGTGCCGCAGGTACAACGAGGAGTGCGCTGCGCTGAAGGCCCGCTATCCCGGACGTTTTATGTTCTGTGCCGCGCTGCCGCTGCCCGACGTGCCGCACGCCATTGCGGAGGCCCGCTACGCCATCGAGGTGCTGGGGGCAGACGGCATCAAGTTGGCCACCAACAGCTACGGGCAGTACCTCGGCGACCCTGAACTCGACACGCTCTTTGCCGTGCTCAACGAGTACAACGCTGTCGTCATCTTGCATCCGCACCGTCCGGAGCCCGTCAACCGGCAGGTGATGCGGCAAACGCCCCTTGCCATGCAGGAGTACCTTTCGGAGACCACCCGCGCCGTGGCCAACATGATCAGCCGCAACGTCCTGGCCCGCTATCCCAAGGTGAAGGTCGTGGTGCCCCATTGCGGCGCCTACCTGCCCTTGGCCGTGCCGCGCATGAAGTCGCTCGTCCCGGTGATGCAGGCCAACAGGCTGGTCGGCGAAATCGACTGGCAGGCCAACCTGTCGCGCCTCTACTACGACCTGGCCGGTGCGCCCACCGACGATGTCCTCGACGCGCTCCTCACCGTCACCACACCCGACCATATCCTCTACGGCAGCGACTACCCGTATGTGGCCGAGACGGTGCTCATCGGCGGCAAGCAGGCCTTGGAAGGCCGTCTCGCCGCGCACGGGTTAGATCCGCAGGACATCTTCACCGACAACGCCCGCCGGCTGTTCGGCGAGAACGTGCCGCTGCGCACCTATGGCGACAAGATCGTCCGCCTCGCCGAAATCGAGGTGGTGCCGGAGTATCTGGAAGCGTATCTGGTTTACGCCAAGGAAGTTGGAGAGACCTCGGTGGAGGCGGAGCCCGGCGTGCTGACCCTCTTTTCGATGCAGTCCAAGGAAGAACCCTGCAAGATCTACATTCTGGAAATCTACGCCGACAAAGAGGCCTACCAGAGCCACCTCCAGACCGCCCATTTCAAGAAGTACAAAGAGGGTACCGCCAAGATGGTGAAGTCGCTGAAGCTGATCGACACCAAGCCAATGGTGGGGATGGAGATGATAGGACATTGACGCAGGAAAAGTTTTTCAACAAATCACTATTCCTCCAATTTCTTCTTCACCCCCTCAACCCCGTAATAATCCAGCACATAAACAGGGAACGCACTTAACACAGCCACTTCCGGACATTTGTGGTTAATGTGTTTCTCCAACTGTTTCGCGAAAATGGAGTTTTGCGTCTCCAACTTGGCAGGCAGGTCGAAAATATCATTTACCAAATAATTCATTTTGGACAGATGGGCACGAATGAGTTCTTGCCAGACTTCCTTCGTGTATTTGTTGAGGTTGGTCAGTTGTGGGAGACATTCGGCTGCCGAAATGGTCTTGTAATGAGGTTCGTTCATGCAGGCTTCCACATCCTTGCAATCGTCCTTGTACGGACAATTGGAGCGTTTGCATTTGACGGTAAGGTTCTTGAAACTCTCCATGTCCTTGTAATGGCGAATGGCTTCCAACATGGGATAACTGACATAGAGCAGCCCGTTCTCGGTTTCGTTGTCGAAGAATTCAAGCATTTCCATGAGTTTGTCATCATCGGCCATTGTGGAGTGTGCGTCATAGTCAAAAAACAGGTAAACGTATGCAAAACTGTCGCGGGTATAGTCGCGCAAGAGTTCCGCGTTTTCCTTGCTGCGTTCTTTGAGAAGATTCACCATGTCGAATGCAAATTCCTCGGCTTTCAGTTGCTTGTACAATTGGTAAATCTCGGCATCATAGACACATTTCACCGAAATCCTTTTGCCAAGGAAATGCTGCTCAAGCTTGTCCACATATTTGGATTCTGCCCGAACACCCTCAAACACAAAAAGATGCAACTCGTTATTCGACATGGAACGCATTGGCTCTATAGATTTTCTCGATGTTATGTCCAAACCTTAACTCTTTCTCGGTGCAAGCCTGAAGCGGTTTGATTTTGTTGTTCTGCAAGATGAAATTGCAATCGGGGCGCAAGAGGTCGTTCGTCATTAAATAGGTGTTGTGGGAAGAGGTGAAGACCTGGCAATCCATGTTAAACAGGAGCTTGCACACTTCAAACGACAACTTGAAATGATAGAAAGCGTCAAATTCATCGATAAAGACAAACGAAGCAGCCGACATCCGCTTGATCCACACATAGAGCAGTTCCAAGGCTTTTGTTCCTGTTGATGCAATGGACAAGAACGGCGTTGTGTTGCCTCCTATTTCGCAAAGCAAAATTTTGTCGCCTTCTTTGGGTGCGACAAACATAAATTCTTGTTCGCTCACCTTGGCCAGAAAGTGGGAAAAGTCCTCGACATAGTTGTTTTGGATAATAAACTCCTCCAAGCCAAAACTGGATGTTTCAAGGCCAATAAACTCTCTGCTGTCCAAATTCTTGAACCACAGCATGGAATTCACAAATTGTATCAATTTGACTATATAATGATCTTGAGGCAAGGGATAGGAAGCCGTGATGAAGTTGATGACAGAAACGCTATTCACATTCTGCTTGAAGTTCTCCTTGACCGTGTTGTCGATCTTGAACTGTTCATCATCAATCTCGAAAAAAGCGGCATCTTTCTTGAATACCAATTTGTGATTCACTACCAACAATTCCGCGACAAGCAATCCAGCCGAGTTCTTTGAATACTGATATTCCAAAAGGTCGTCGCCAAACTTGAAGACGTACTCGAATTCCACGGGTGCCTGGGGATTGCCCGCATAGACGAAATTGGAATAATAATCGTTTTTCTTCCATTTCGAGGAAAGATGATTTTCTATGTCAAAGATAGCCAATGCAAAGTTTGACTTTCCGGATCCATTTGGACCATAGACAATACCATTCTTGATAACACCATCCCTTACGGCGTTTTTATTGAACTCATAATTGTTAGGATGCGACAAGTCCCATTCTATCCTCTCAACGAATCCTCGAAAATTTTTTACGGCAAATTTGACTAACATGACATTTTATACTTTAATCACGTTGCAAAAATAGTATTTTTTTTGAATTGCCGTATTTTTTTTACGGAAAAAACAACCCATGTTTGTGGTGCCTGAAATCAGGATATAGCCAAAGGAAAGGAATGACGAAAAATATCTTGTCATTATTTATATTTTTTTTTGAATAGTACAACAAAATATTTTTGTAGAAAACTTCGAGTATTTTTTTATTTTTGCATCTACAAACAAATCAAAACCAAATATGAGAAACACCATTCTGATTTTCGCCGCCATCGTGCTGTTGGCCGGCTGCAACAAGACAACAAAAACAGACAAAGATATGAACACTTTGACATTCAACGAGAAGCAGGCGGCGGCAATGTCGGCCATCGCCTGCTACGAGGCGCAGGGCGACCAAACGTCGCTGGCCAACGCCATCAACGAGGGCTTCGACGCGGGACTCACCGCCAACCAGATCAAGGAGGCCCTCTCGCAACTCTACGCCTACACGGGCTTCCCGCGCTCGCTCAACGCATTGGGCACCCTGCAGAAGGTGATGGAACAGCGTGGTGAGGTGA
>JAFXPL010000048.1 GCA_017527945.1 Bacteroidales bacterium
GAAATGGTTATGCCTGGTGATAACATCGAAATCACGGTGGATCTGCTCTCTGAAATCGCTCTGAACCAAAACCTCCGTTTCGCTATCCGTGAAGGTGGCCGTACGGTCGGTGCTGGTCAGGTGACCGAAATCTTAGACTAAGATTTTACCAAACACCAATAAGAATCGGGGTGCTCGTTTACACCCCGATTTCACAGGGGAATAGTTTAAGGGCAGAATAGTGGTCTCCAAAACCATTGATGGGAGTTCGAATCTCTCTTCCCCTGCAAAAAGGCTCGGTTTCTAACCGGGCCTTTTCATTTATAACCCACCCCAACATCAGGTGAGAGCACACAAAATTGGGATTCACCACAATCTATTGGCAATATGCATTCGGAATTTATGTACCATTACTCTGAAATTGTAAGGACACATCATGCAGCGGCAATTTCATTTGTCTGTGTGTATTAATAATTTGTGTACCTTTGCGCCCTTAAAATTCGAATAGAATGAAGCCGATACAAATGGTGGATCTGAAAGGCCAATATCTCCGCGCCAAAACCGAAATTGACGCCGCCATCCAACACGTATTGGCATCCACACATTTCATTCAAGGCGAAAGTGTTGCCCTGTTCGAAAACAATCTATCGAAATACACGGGTTCAAAACATGTTATCAGCTGCGGGAACGGCACCGATGCCCTGACCGCAGCATTGATGACTTTGGAGATCGGTCCCGGTGACGAGGTCATCACCACCCCTTTCACTTTCATCGCCACAGTTGAGGCCATCGCCCTTGTCGGTGCCAAACCCGTCTTGGTGGATGTTAACGAAGAAACGTTCACCTTGAATCCTGAACTGTTGGAAAAAGCCATCAACTTGAACACGAAAGCGATTATTCCCGTCCATTTGTTCGGACAATGCGCCGATATGTCGCCGATTCTGGAAATAGCAAAAAAACACGGTCTGAAGGTGATAGAGGATGCCTGCCAAGCCATTGGAACAGAATACACTTTTCCCGACGGCACCGTAAAACAGGCCGGCACCATGGGCGACATCGGTTGCTTCTCCTTCTTTCCCTCGAAAAACCTGGGCGGATATGGTGACGGTGGTGCCCTAATGACCAATGACGAATTCATGGCCAACAAGCTCCGTTCCATCTGCCGCCATGGCTCCTCTGAACGCTACAAACATGACCTCATCGGCTTCAACTCCCGCCTCGACACCATTCAAGCAGCCATTCTGAATGTAAAAATCAACTACCTAAATGAGTATATAAAGGCACGTCGGAAAGCTGCAAAATTCTATAAATCAGAACTATACAAACTGGATTGGCTAAAACTCCCGACTTCCGCTCCCTACTCTACCCACACCTACCATCAATTCACTATAAGAATAAAAAATAGGAAACGCGACAAACTGAAAACCTGCTTAGAAGAGAAAAGCATACCATCCGCCGTCTATTACCCCTGCCCCGTCCATCTACAGCCCGCCTACAAATTCCTTAAACATAAGCCTGGCGACTTTCCAATATCCGAACAGCTGAGTCAAGAGGTACTATCACTACCCATGCACACTGAACTCAACTCTGAACAACTGCAATATATTTGCCAAACCATCGTTAACTGCCCACTATGAGAGAGTATTTTGCACATGAAACGGCCGTCTTAGACGAAGGATGCCAAATTGGTTCAGGAACCAGAATCTGGCACTTCACGCACGTTATGCCGGAAGCAGTTATCGGGCAAAACTGCACTATTGGACAGAACGTATTGATAGCCAACCATGTAACCATCGGTAATCAAGTAAAAGTACAGAACAATGTATCTGTTTATGAGGGTGTTATATGCGAGAACAACGTGTTCCTCGGACCATCGATGGTGTTTACGAACGTCCTCAATCCGAGGGCTTTCATCGAGCGAAAGCACGAATTTCGACCGACACGGGTATGCTGCGGAGCCACCATCGGTGCCAATGCCACCATTGTTTGCGGACATACCATCGGACGCTATGCCCTCATCGGAGCTGGGGCGGTCGTGACCCGCGATGTGCCCGACTATGCCCTTGTTGCAGGTAATCCCGCCCGGCAAACCGGATGGGTGAGCGAAAACGGCTGCAAACTTTCGTTCGACGAAAAAGGCCTCGCCGTCTGTCCCGAAACCGAACAAATATACCAACTAACGAATAACCAAGTCAAAAGAATAAAATAAAATGGGCAAGAAAATTCTACGTATTCTTTTGATTATCATTATTTTAACAGTATTTAAGACCACTGCTTTCGCTACACACCAGCGTGCGGGCGAAATCAGTTACACCTACGTCTCGGGACTAACCTACGAATTTACCATTACCACCTACACCTACACGCCAAGTCCCGCCGACCGACCCCAAATTGAAGTGTTTTGGGGCGACGGTACCTCTTCTGAAATCGACCGCTACGTCAAAGTAAACTTAGACAACAACATCAGCCGGAACGTCTATATCACACAACACACATTCCCCGCCGCCGGCACGTTCCATGTCACCTTCGAAGACCCGAATCGCAACGCCGGCATTGTCAATATCCCCAGTTCGGTGGAAATCCCATTCTTCATTGAAACCATCCTGATTATCAATCCGTTCATCGGCGGAAACTCCTCGCCAAAGCTATTGAACCCACCCCTTGACAACGCCTGCACCAACGTGCCATTCTACCACAATCCCGGAGCCTACGACGAAGACGGCGACAGTCTCTCCTTCCGGCTCATCAACTGCCGAGGCTATAACGGCGAGGAGATACCGGGCTACTCCATGCCAAATGCCTCGCATTACCTCGAAATCGACCCCTTGACCGGCGACTTGACGTGGGACTCCCCTACCATGGCCGGAGAATACAACATCGCCATCCTCATCGAAGAATGGCGAAACGGCGTGCTGATCGGAAGTATGGTGCGCGACATGCAGATTACCGTTGCGCCCTGCGACAACGAGCCACCAGTAGTGGAAGTGAACGACACATGCGTCATCGCCGGAAGCAGAGTTGATTTGCTGGTTTACGTCTCCGACAGCACGTCCACACGCGTCACACTGTCTGCCACAGGCGAACCATTCCTGCTCAGCGAATCACCCGCACAATTTGCCGAAATCAACGAGTCCGTACCGTATTTCACACATTTCGTGTGGAATACAACCTGTAACCATATCAAACTCAGTCCGTACGAGGTCATCTTCAAAGCAAAAGACAACGGCCCGCAGGTGGAATTGGTTTCATTCAAAACACTGCGCATCCGTGTCATCGGACCCGCCCCTGAAAATCTGAACGCATTCCCCGAAGGAAATGTAATCCACCTGGATTGGCAGCACGACAGTTGCTCCAATGCCATCGGATACGACATTTACCGAAGAAATGGAGAGGACGATTTCGAGCCCGATTCATGTCAGACAGGACTCCCCGCCGAAGCTGGATACACAAAAATCGGAACCACTTTCGGATGGGCAGACACCTCCTTCACCGACGATGGTTCCGTCCAGCCGCTGTACCACGGCAACGAATACTGCTATCGCGTTGTCGCCCTTTTTCCCGACGGTTCGGAAAGCATCGTGTCCGAAAAAGTGTGCGCCCACATCGCGAATGATGCCCCCATCATCATTAACACCGACGTGGTCACTACCGACAACGAACACGGCAACATTCTTATACGCTGGCTCTTTCCGCCGGAAATCGACTCGACAGCCTTCCCTCCTCCCTACCTGTTCCAACTTTTCAGAATTTCAGCGGAACATGGTGAGGAGTTTATCATCTCCGTCGATGCGCCACAAAGCCCGAGTGACACTATCTCTTACCTGGACCACGATTTGAACACGTCAGATTTTGACTACACCTATAAGGTGAGCATTTCAAATTCAGACACGCTGATTGAAAATTCCGACCCTGCTACTTCCATTTTCCTATCCATCGCCTCGGCCGACAAGCGGCTGCATCTCTCCTGGACAAACGTCCAGCCTTGGAACAACATTCTTTTCACTGTCTATCGGCTCAATGAACACACTCAAGACTGGGATTCTCTTGCAACTGTTCCTGAAACTCATTACACGGATTACAATCTGGAAAACGGCAAGGAATATTGCTACTACATCAAGGCGGAAGGGTATTACTGGCTGCCCGACACCATTGGACCGCTCTTCAACCGGTCGCAACAGGAATGCGCCGAGCCCTACGACAACGAGCCGCCCGAACTGCCCGAAATCAGCATCGCCACCGACTGCCAGAACGTGGAATTCAACTGGTTGTTCAGTTCCGACTCCGCCGCCACCGACGCCGTCCATTACTACATTTACTACAAACCGACCCTTGACGGCACCTTCACTTGCGTCGATTCGTTCGACAACACGGAAATCTGCCATCCCGTGCCCTGCAACTACAGCATCCAGGCCACCGGAGCGGAAGTGCTGGTAGGCTGCTACGCCATGCGCATTGCCGACAGCAACCGAAACCTCACCCCGCTCACTGACTCCGTCTGCATTGATGTTTATGAGTGCCTCGACTATCATTTCCCCAACGTATTCACCCCAAACGATGATGGGATAAACGATATTTTCACCCCCTTCATGCCCTATTCGGGAGTCACAAAGGTGGAGATGGAAATCTACAACCGTTGGGGCAAACGGGTGTTCCGCACCACCAATCCCGACATTCTTTGGGACGGCACCGACGAGACCACCAAACAAGCCAGTTCCGACGGAGTCTATTACTACGGCTGCAAACTGTTCGTCAACACGTTAGCCGGCGAAGTCAACTTCCTGTTAAACGGCTCCATCACCCTCATCCGATAAAAAAGGCCTTCTCCATCACTGAAGAAAGCCATTTCAAGCAATCAAGCTCTAAGCTCTTAATTCGATAAACTCCAAGCACTATTTCTTGAACATTTTCCCGAGCAGGCCACCGAGCAGTTTGCCTGCACCGGAACCCGAATTGGAAGCACCACCGAGCAGACTGCCGAGCAGATTGCCGATATTGCCGCCGACATTGTTCTTGCCGAGAACATTCAACAAATTCGGAGCAACAGAAGCCAAGATGTTGTTCACCTGATCGTTGGGGGTGCTGGTCTGTTTGCCCAATCCGGCAATCACAGAGGCCAGATTGCCGCCAAAGATTTTCTGCAGAATCTTCTGGCCGTCTTCCAAATTGAGCCCGAGTCCCTGTCCTGCATGGTTGCTGAGCGCTTGAGTCAAAGCAGCGGCACCCGCTGCAGTACCCGCATTCTTTTGCATGGCACTCAAGAATTTGGGAATAGCCGCTTGAATCACGGACATGATTTTGTTCGTGTCGATGTTGAACTTCTTGGCAATCTCGCCAATCAGGTTGTTGCCGGTGATGGAGGAAATGATGCTGTTTAAATCCATAGTGATGATTTTTTAAGATCTTGATTATAAATATGGGGCAAAAATACACTTTATTCCAACATGCTGTTCAAATAAAATCATTTTTCGCACAGATTGCGGTGACAGCGGGCAATCCTTTCCCGCAGCCATTTATCGTCTTCTAATTTCAACGCGGTACACTACCGTATCAATGTCACAGAGCCTTTCGCTGTTCGCTCTTTCTCCCCTCGCGGCTTGTAGCACACGAGAACCACATACACGCCTTCCGGCTTGTGATCTCCGTCCCAGCCGCGTGACAAATCATCGGTGCGGAAAATCATATTGCCCCATCGGTCGAAAATTTCCATTCGGTAGCTCTCTATCTCACTGGGGGCGCTGAAGACGGGCCGAAATTCTGGATTGAGCTGGTTGCCGCCGGGCGTGAAAACGTTGGGAAGGTAGAGCCGAAGCGAGGCGATTGTGTCGGGCACTGGCGTGACAGACGGGTCATCTACGACAGGGTCGGGGCCAGGGTCGGGGTCAGGATCGGGATTCACGGGAGCTCCGTCAAAGAGTACGCTGTCGATAAAGAACCGATAATCAATCGCTTGTGGGGAAAACCCATGATTTTGAAGCGGCCATTTCGGGTATTGCAAAAGCGAGTCGTTGAAGAAGGCCACAAAATAGGGCGGGGTCATGTTCTCGAACCCCGTCACGGTGAAGCGTTCCCACACGAGCCGGGCGGCGGTAAGCTCCACAGTATCGATCCCTACGAAACTCCCCTTCCAATCGTTAGTGTCAGCGATATAGCCCACGGCAAGCCGACGTCGCAGACTGTCACCCAAATAGTTGGAACCATAGATTCCGTAGGAGAAAATGCTGAAGCTGACGCTTGTCGGCGGAGACTCCAATTCCGGGCTGATCAGTATAATCGTAAAACCGCTTGGTATAGGAGTTCCAGGCGGCCCTACATATCTGGATCCGACGCAGGCACTGTTTCCGGGCGGGTCGTCGGGGAACAGGTGGTTCTGCGTGCCGGCAATCTTCCCTCCATGGTCGTCGAAATTCTCGCGCCAGCAGTGGTCTTCCCCAATAAGGACCGAAGTCTGAATGAAGTCCCACCATGTATGGCTGTCGAAGTCCTCGTAATACGGCAGTGCCTTCGGCGGACAATCCTGTGCAATGACCCGCGTACAACAGCCCGCAGCGACAACAACCAATGCCAACAAGGCCTGGATAAAAATTTCGACAATAATCTTTTTACACCCTATGTTTATCGTATGGATCATAGCTTTTCCAGTATCTTCTTCCACACTATAGTCGCACGAGATTGCATTTTCGTTACAGCAAAAGTAAAAAAAGCATATTCCATCATTCACTAAAAAAACGTACTTTTGCGCCCGACAAATTCTGAATCGTATGAACCCTACTTTTCACATCATCGACATCATCATTTTCGCCGCCTACTTATTAATCATTGTAGGCTTAGGCATTTGGATTTCCCGCCGGAAGAAAAACAAGGACAAGACCGCCGAAGACTACTTCCTCGCAGGAAAATCGCTGCCATGGTGGACAATCGGTGCGTCGCTGATTGCCGCGAACATCTCCGCCGAGCAGTTCATCGGCATGTCCGGTTCGGGTTTTGCGGGTGGTTTCGCGGTGGCATCCTACGAGTTCATGGCTGCGCTCACGCTCATCATTGTGGCCAAGTTCTTCATGCCGATATTTGTGAAACAGGGCATCTACACCATTCCGGAATTTGTGGAGAAACGCTATTCGCGGCAGCTCAAAACCATACTGGCCGTCTTCTGGTTAGGCCTCTTTATCTTCGTGAACCTTACTTCCGTGCTTTTCCTCGGCGCGAAGGCCATCGACACCATCATCGGCACCGGCGATGGCTCGCTCATCATGCCCGCCATCGTCGGATTGGGCATCATCGCCGCACTCTACTCCATCTCAGGCGGTCTATCTTCAGTGGCTTGGACCGACATTCTGCAAGTCTTCCTGCTCGTGATAGGCGGCCTCATCACCACCGTGGTAGCCCTGCAGGTTATCAGTCCTGACGGCACGATTTCGCACGGCATCCGCCATCTCGCCGATGCTGCGGGCGACCGCATGCATCTGATTCTGCCTCAAGACAACCCTGAGTACCATAACCTGCCTGGCATCGCAATGCTCATAGGCGGATTGTGGGTGGCCAACCTTTACTACTGGGGTTTCAACCAATACATTATCCAGCGGGCGTTTGCAGCCAAATCACTGAAAGAGGCACAAAAAGGACTGGCGTTCGCGGCATTCCTCAAACTACTCATTCCCTTCATCGTGGTCATCCCCGGCATTGTCGCCTACGTGATGTACACTGAAGGCAGCTTCGGCGCGGTGGAGGCACTCACTAAGGCCAATGGTACTCTCAACAACGACAATGCCTACCCCTGGCTCATCAGCACCTTTATTCCCGTCGGGCTTAAAGGACTGGTACTCGCCGCATTAGCCGCCGCCATCATCTCTTCGCTCGCCTCCATGCTCAACTCTGCATCTACGATCTATACAATGGACATATACAAGCCCTACATCGCCCCTAAGGTAAAAGAGAAAACAGGCAAAGATGTCAGTTTGGTGCTGGTGGGGCAGATTTCCGCCGGACTCTTCCTGATCATCGCCATACTGATTGCCCCGCTGCTCGGCAGTGTGGGACAGATGTTCCAATACATCCAGGAATACACCGGATTGGTGAGTCCGGGCATTCTCGCGCTGTTCCTGTTAGGTCTTTTCTGGAAAAAAACCACGAACAAAGGCGCTGTCGCAGGCGTGCTGCTATCCATCCCCATCGCTTTGGCTCTCAAGTTCTTGCCCATTAACATGCCTTTCATTGACCAGATGTTCTACACCTGCATCCTCACGATGGCCGTCATCATCATGGTGAGTTTGTGCACATGCGAGGGCGCGGACGACCCGAAAGGCATCGACCTCACCGCTGACATGTTTCAGACAAAACGCGACTTCCACATCGCCGCGTATTCAATCCTGGTGCTATTGGTGGTGATTTACGCAGTGCTTTGGTAGGGATTATCGTGAATCGTCCATTTCCGAATGCAAAAACGAAAATACCCGTTCTGTCATCACGGCCCAGCAGCGCAACGGCCGCAAGCTGGACATCCATTTGACAAAAACAAAATCTAAGCAAAAAAGCACTTTTCGACAAATAAACCAACCCTTTTGCCGAACAACAATTAGTTGATTTTCCGTTTTTTTGCACCCCGAAAAAAAGGGGCTTTTGCCTGTCTTGTTGATAACTTTTCATTTGCCGGCACGCGCTCTACGCGGTTGTTGGCAAACGAACAAAAATAAGAAGCAGGTTGTTTGAGCATTTCCCCAATGCGAGACCTGCATTCATGTGTTGTGTTATGTGCGAAAGAGGCCCCGTATGGAGCCTCTTTCTATTTCTAAAACGAATTAAAATCGGGAAAGTATATTAGCCCTACTGTGACAGCATCAGCTTCAACTCGATACCTGTTTCGAAGTTCATGTTGTTATACTGGTTCTTGTTCTTCGGCTTGTTGATGGTGTGGTTGTAATAGAACTTCAATCCGACCAGACGGCTGAACTGGTAATCAGCTGCGGCATTGATGGTGATATTCAAGGCACCAGAAGTAACTTGCTGGTCGTCTTCCGTAATTCTGCGCAACATGGTCTGGTTGTCCTTCAGACCAAAACCTGCGGTCACGTTCAAATCGCTGACAAACTGGCGTTTCATGCCGGAGAACACCAACCCGATCTTGATATCTTTGAATCGATAACCGGCTGAAACCGCCACCTCCTTGCTGGTGGTCTCAGTGATTTGCGTATTAGCAAAGCTAAGAGAGAGGTTACGACTCTGCTTATACTCTACTTTCAGCAACATACTGTTTTTCAGAGTCATGTCAAAACCAATCAAAGGCGCAAACTGTTCGGTCAAAGCCATTTGACTCAATTCGTGCGTGGCAATGAAGTCACCAAGCGTGTTGTAGGCCGTCGGAAAACCGTTCGCATCCTGTGTATAGGCGATATTCGTGGAATAACCACCAACGTTATAATTACATGTGTAGTTATGAATCAAGGAGAAACTCTGGAACACTTTTTCCATTCCTTTGATCTTGGTCAAACCATTGTAGTTGACACGCCAGTTAGGCAACGGGATTTTCAAGAACGGGGAGAAAATGTCGGCCTTTTTGGCGTCTTTTCCAAGATAGGTGGTGAAGAAGGCACCCATCAAGACATCTTGCGAAATGGCACTATAACCTACGGGGAAACCCGTCTCCGGATCCACCTCACCGGTGTAATTGGGGTTGTGCTCCGCATAGCGTTCCGAAAGTTGCGCACGCACTGCCCGGAAATCCTGGAACAGTTCTTCGTGATTCTTGAAGAAAGTACCCAAACCGCAATAGGTCATACTGAAGGAACCAGAACGTTGCGGCGTGTAGTGCGACACATTGCCCAGTTCATCCACATGGAAATATTCGGAGAAATTCTCCGTAAAGTTGCGGTTGGCGGAAACGTCGATTCGGAAATCACGGAAAGGCTCCACCGTAGCGCGGAAATTGATCACCTGGTTCTTTGTGCGCTGGTATGCCGTATTCATCAGCGAATCCGTGGTAAGCCAATGGTTGCGGGCTCCGATGGTCTGAATATCCGGCTGCCCGCCGAACATGAACAGGAAGCCCGGACCGCTACTCTCCTTAGTATGACCCACCAACGTGGCAGAATGCATGTAGCCTGGCAGCACAGTCCCTCGGCCTTGCGAAAAAGTGGCTGAGACATTCCGCACCGACATGAGCAGACGCAGTGTACCATCCAGAATTATACGACCGATTTCGGGCTTCTCACGAAGGGAGTCGTTCTTGTCCCTGCCTTTTCCTTTCTTCCCTTTTTCCACCTCCTCAACCACATCGTCCTTGCCTGCTTTTCTGCCACCATTCTTGCCCGTATTAGTGTTGTTTCGTATAATCCCTTGGTTCACTTTCTTCAAATAAGGCACTGAATTGTAAAGTGTAACAAAGTTCAGAGAGGCATTGCCCTGGATGTTTTGCGAGTTTTGAATGGTATTGCCGAGGTAAGCCAAGGAGAGCGCAGATGCGTTGAACATATACATGGAACTGTAACGTACATTGGCGCTCACGAACTTGAACAGCGGAATCTTGTTAATCGGCACCTGGTAGGTGGCGTTGAAGGTCTGGCGATAGTCGGTTGTACGACCGCCCCGGCCTAAACAGCGCCACACCGAATCTTTCTCCGTACGGGTGTCTATGCGACCGTCCGGTTCGTCAATACGCGCGGAAGCGTCTGCCTTGAACTCCAG
The DNA here is from genome assembly GCA_017527945.1 of Bacteroidales bacterium. Next base: position 10,654 of record JAFXPL010000048.1, read on the forward strand.
CTTCAAACTTTGGAAAATATCCCAGTTGATGGCATAATTACGGGTCCAATCGAAAGACTTGACATAATTGGTGTCGATGATGATATTGCCTTGGCTCTTGGGACGGTACTTGAACTCCTGCAGGTCACGATGCAGCGTGGTGCGGAACGTGATGTTCTTCGGCATTGGTGTGAAGTTGAAGTCGCGAATCAGCTGCAACCATTTGTTCTTGGTCCATTTGGCACGCGAGAACGGTCGATAGTTCTTGGGGTTCGTACTGAACGTGTAACCGATTTCCCCGTGATGGATGTATTCGTTGTTCATCTCCATGTCCTCATCGCGCTGTACCAATTCAGAATACGAATAGGAGAAGTCAAGGTTCTCAATATCCCAAATGTGCATTTTCGTGTTGCCCTTCGAAAAATCGCGCTCCTTGCGGACATTCATCAAGTTGACATTCTGGCGGCGGGTAACCTTGTTGGTCAGGAAGCGCAAAGAGTCGCGCGCAGCTATGGGCAGGTCGGCCAGCTCGTCCTTCATCTTCACATCGGGATTCAACGGGTTATATTCGGGCTGTACAACTGCTAAAGAATAGTCGTAGTGCACCGGAATCTTGATGTTCCATTTTTCGGGGAAGAGAATCTTGCCGCCATCGATGTTGGTGGCAAGGTCGAAGTTGATGTTGGTCTCGTGTGAGCGTTGGGTGATAGATTGTTCAATAGAGCCGAAGCCTGGAGTGGAATAGGTTCCCGACAGGGTCAAATCGCCAACATCGGCGAGTGTGGTACGCGCCCGCAACAATGCCGCAAAACCCTGGCGGTCATCGAAGCCACTCAACCTCAACTCGTTAATCCACATTTCCACCGACTTGGGCTGCATGTCGTCATTGTCGTTCGGATAACGCTTTTTGGGATTTCGGACACCAATCATAATAGTGGTCACTTCGCCCAAATTAGGATTTCCCACCACGGTCATACGGTTTTCTCCGTCATTCCTGGTGAAAGGAATCAGATTGCTGGAATGATGTCCCTCGCGTACCTGTTTGTTACGGTCCATCTTCAACGCGACCAGCGAATCAAGCGTAATGTACATACGGTTTTTCTCCGGCCAGATACGATTGGAGTCGGAACGGCTCACCGACCACGGCGTAATCTCAATCGGCATTTCATATTCGTAATAGTTCTCCTTGAAGTCGGATCCCAAACGAATAAAGGCCGTCACTTCGCCATCGCGTAAATCTCCAGACGTAAACACGTCCTCCGCATGGATGTACATTTGCAGGTTGTTGAACTGGCGAAGATCATACGAAGTGCTCTTGTAGATGGCACGGGAATCGCCGTCGGGCAAATCAACCACCTTCATGGTCACCGACTGCTCGTTCTCTTGATACATTTGGGCAGTCATTCCGTATGCAGTCTCGCGCACAATGCCAGGAGGCAACACATACGGAACCGGCGTGCGGTTGGCGTTCTCCTCCAAGCTCACCGTTCCAACATAGAAGGAGCATTCGCCGTCGTCCTGTGTCGGGAAATAGTCACCATCCTCGCGCAAACTGAGGTTGTAGGTACGCCAGCTGCTGCGAACCAATTCGAACGTGGCTAAACGGCAGACAATCGGTTCTTCGAACTCCCGCATAAATACACGCATGAAACGGATGGAATTGAATCCCGACATGTTGTTCACCACCTTGTCCGGATTGTGAATCGGAATACGGAACTGGTACCATTTCGTAGCGGGACGCGTTCCATCGGGAAGCGGGCTCGGATGCCCTTCATAGACATCATTGATGTAATTTTCGCCCACCACCATCTTATCAGGCGAAAGGTCAATCACATATTGATAGTACCGTTCGTCTTCGCTCAACGTGTTGTCGTTGTTCATATCCTCCATGTTAGGCATACTGGTGGCGGCAGTGGGATAGTTTTCGGGACTTTGGTTATCGGTCGGGGAGTTGCCGTCCGCATTATTATAATATTTGTAACGCTCCACCACTTTGAGGTCGGCATCATCGTAATCGCTTCCTCTGAAATAGTGGTAGTTATCAGCAGAGGGGTCGGCAACAGCGTTCTGGTAGGCTTGCGATCCTGCGCCAAAGGCGGCGGCCAACCGTTCAAGATAGGTCTCTTGGAAAAACTCTTGCTCCCGGAAAGTGGGCAAACCGTCGTAACCCACATCCTGGTGCTGACGGGAGGATTCTTGGTTGTCAAAGGAGTTCACCACCATTTGCTTAGTGGGCACGCGACCCCACACCGTGAAGTCGATGTCACTGTCTGAACCGTCCTCGGGCAGGCCGTTTTCATAGAACTTCCGACCGTCTCGCAGAATATCCTCGGAAATGTCACCAAGATTGAAATAGAGCTTACCGCCTTTGTGGTCAGGATTGTCGATGAACGGGTCCATCATCCAGAACTCGATGTACTCGTAGTTGGAAGACTCGAAGTCGGTGTTGTCGAACTTCCGCATAATACCGCCCCAACGAGTCTCAGGATCCTTCAGCGTGCCGTCTTCGTTCAAACCGCGGGAGAATCCCTCCGAACCATCGACATCATAGTTGTAGGAGCCTCTCTCCGAAGGATAGAAGGCCATGTTGAAGACCGTCATCAGGGTAGAGAGTTGCGTGTTGGCGAAATCCTTATACGGGAAAAGTTCCGGCTCATAAACGGCACGGGCATACGGTTGCGACAAGTCCTCCTTGGACAGATTGCGCGGCACGGCCGTCCCACTGTTGTAGAACAAAGGATCGATGACATACCATGCCATCCGGGCGCGGTTATAGCCGTAGGCCAGCTGACGGCGCGCCGAAGCGGTGACGCTCACCGGTGATGCCTCCGGGAACAGGTCAGGCTGTCCTTGCGGTGTGGAGGCCAGTACCCAGTTGCTCATGTTCATCAGGTCGATGGTCGATTTCGCCGACTCAAAATTGTCGATATACGTGGTTCCGCTCTTGCCAATCTGACGGGAATGCCCGGGAATGAAATGGGCAAACTCGCCGTCCAAATTCAAGTACGACTTGGTGGTGGTGTTATGGAACGTCAACAAGTCAATGGCTTTCGTGAGGAAGGGCAACTCCGTCTTATAGGCGAAATTCATACCCCAGATCAGATTGTTGATAGGTTCGTCGCCATAATTCACTTTGTTGGTGATGGGACGCTCGCGCAGGTTCAGCAACGTCGCACCCACCGTGAAATCAGGCGAGAAGACATAGTCGAGGTTCAACCCGAACATGCGCTTGTCGGTCTGGTAGGCGTCATCCACCTCCGGCTGGATCTGGATCGGCGTACCCGATGCCAAAATGCCCTGGTTTATGATGGTGACCACGCCCATGTCGTAGTTGACAGTGTAGTCCACATTTTCCGTCAGCGTGACACCGCCGGCGGTCACTTTCACCGACTTGGTGGCACCGCCGCCCTGGAAATGGAATTCCGAGCCATACGATGACCGGTAGCTACCTTCAATGTAGTATTTGTTCTTGTTCGTAATCTGTTGCGCCATGGTCTTCGTCATCGTGTAGAGCGAGTCGAAGGCGTATTTGTCGGCCAGCTCGGGGTCGTCAAGCACCGCACGCAAATCCTTGCCGAAAGGCTCTGTCGTGGGGAAATAGATGCGGCCATTGCTGGAATTGATGGTACCACCGTTGATGTGGGCGTTGTCGATAAAGTCGAAGATACCGTCCGGAGAGGGGTCCTGCTGTTGGTTCAAGCGGTCGAGCCCCATCAGGCGGATCAACGCGATGCCCTTCTGCGCACCCTGCGTGAAGAAACCGTTCGGCGTACCCTCGGCATCACCCGTATAAAGGATGTTCAAACGGAACTTTTCGGGCGAGACCTGATAAGCCGACAGGCTATAGACGTTTTTCATCATCAGTTTCCACAGCGGCGACTTCGTGTTCAGGTTGGAACTCTTCAGCAACTTCACCCGGATGCAGTTCGGGGTGGCCACCTCGTTGGAGAACTCACCGACCTGATAGACATGATCGTCACCGATCACCGTGTATTGGAAGGCCACAGCCAGTACTTGGTCAGCGGCCAGCGCGGAGTTCAGGGAAATGAAACCCAACTTGGTGTTCACCGAATATTCGCTGGGCGAAAGGAGGCGGGCGCTTTCCACTTTTTCATAGTTGCTGCCCGATTTGAAACCGAGCGATTGCATGTTGCCCGACACGTTTGCGATGTTTCGGATCAAGGAACTGTCGGCGTAAGTAGTCAGATTGTTGATATTATTGTCCGGATATTGACCACCCGGATATGCCGGATTATAGGAGAGGTTCGCCATTTCCGGATTATATTCACCTAAATCAGTGAAAGCCACAATGTTACGATTGTTTGTGGTGGCCGCGCCAACGGTAGTGCGCCACACCTCAATCTTGGTAATCACGATAGGGGAGCTTACCAACGGCAGCGTGCTCAAGTATTGGTTGTAATGTTCCTCAAAGAAGTGGCCGATGAAGAAGTGCTTGTTCTCCTCATATTCATCAGCCCGGAAATAGAAGTCCGTCTCCTCGGCACCGCCCTCCACAGTGATGGTCTGCGTGGAGCCCTTTTTTCGGGATGCCACCGCCGTCAAGTACAAATTACCGAACTTCAGCTGTGTCTTCACACCAAAAAGGCTCTGGCTACCACTAATCAGAGTGCTGTTCAGCGGGAAAGTGATGTCGCCAAATTCAATAAGTTGCAGAATGTCATCTTCTTTACCATTGTACTTGAGTTTGATTTGGTCCGTTTTGGTGGTGACCGCCAATTCGTCCGTCGAATAGTTCAGGTTGAACTCGATTTTTTCACCTATTTTGGCTAACAAATTCAGCTGAATATCTTCATCGAAGTCAAGCTGCAATTGTCGTCGCTGCTTCACAGGAAGCAGGTAATTATCTGTTTGTGTGTATTTTACACCCAATTTCAAACCTACGTTTCCGGAGGGTCGTATGTCGATAGTGTTGCTGCCAAAAATGCCCTCGAAAATTTCACCTCCAAGGTGAAGCTGTGGAATCAAGCCACTGCCGGTTCGGGAGCGGGGACTGCTGCCGATGCTGCGGCTTTGGTTCTGCCAGTAATCGTGGATACTCTGCTGGAGGTCGTAGTCGATGTACTCGTTGATGTTCATGTACGCACCCGGCCCGAACGGGGAGTTACCGGTCATGTACTGGAAATTGTACGTGTTGGTCTCCGGGTCATAGATGATGGACTGCCCGATACCCGGCGGGTTGTTCAAGAAAAACGGGTTGTTGCTGCCCGGAGTAAGCGGGTTGATGTCCGGCTGCGGCAACACCGGCGGGTTGGTGTCAGGAGGACAGATCGGGTATGACAACTGCACTTTCGTAGGCAATGTCCGCTTATGGGACAAGCCATTGGCAGCTTCGAGACTGAAATGCCCGAAACCGACCATACAGAGCATTAAAATGACCGCGTGTATATAATGTTTTACTTTCAAGTTCCTTTTCTTTTTTTGTTACAACAATTTCAGAGACTTCTTAATAAGCTCTTCTACAGACAGTTGCATTCCTTCTGCTTTGATAATCTTGTCCAAAACTGTCTCAGCGCCAGACTTCGGGAATCCCAAAGCGACAAGAGCAGATAACGCTTCATATTTGTTATTATTGTATGTGGCATTAATTTTTGTTGCATCCGCCCAGGAGGCCTTCTTGGCTTTGTCCTTCAGCTCGATGACTACACGCTGGGCCGTCTTCGCCCCAATGCCTTTCACCGACTGGATAGCTTTCACATCCTCCGTGGCGATGGCGTTGAGGACCTCGCCTACGCTCATGGATGACAATATCAACCGCGACGTGTTCGGACCGATGCCGTTGACGGAAATCAGCAGCTTGAACAATTCGCGCTCCTCCTCCGTGGCAAAGCCGTACAGCACCTGCGCATCCTCCTTCACAATGAAATGGGTGAGCAGCTTGACCTCCGACTTGTCCCGGATTTCGGAAAAAGTGGCTAACGAGATATTGACATAGTACCCCACCCCGCCGGCGGTTTCAACAATCACATACGCGGGGTTGACCTCTTCTATTCTGCCTTTGATATGGTTTATCATATTCGTAAAAAACAAGCGGCAAAGATACAAAATTTGGGCTTATCTTCCATTTGACAAATTTCTATCCGCCGTATAGGTAAATGGAATACCCTTTTCCGAGCAGAAATCCCGCCACCGTTGCACATAGAACGGGGTGTTGGAGCCGTCGGCCACCACCTCCGAGAAAGGCAGCGCCGCCATCAATGACTCAGGAAGCATCCGCGGGTTTTGACGCAAAAGCAGGCAATCAACTCGCAAACTGTCGGACAACCCTATTCCAAAAATTTCCTCTTTTCGAGTCAACATGTAGTAGGTCTTGTCGCGAAAACGGATGAAGTTGCCCCGTTTGCACAGAAATGGAGTGTCGTAGGCCGAAGTGTCGCACGGCACAACGACCATCCGCTGATGATGCCGCAGGACATGGTTGCGAACGTTATATTGGTAGAGTTTGTCGTCAGAGCTGCGGATGGAGTCGGAGAACAGCACCGCATGACCCGCAAAGGCGAAGGATACCGCGCTGCATTTCCGAATATGGTAGGTCAAGAACTCCGTTTCCCTGTCCATCCTCAGCTTTCTCACGGAAAAAGAGCTACAAAACGAAACGAATAGTCCGCACATCAGCCAGAACACCTTTCGGCTTCGTTGGTGCAACAAATAACAAAAGCACCCTATAACTCCGTATAACAGAATTACTTGCACTATGTGGTAGTCGATATTTTCCGTAACAGCATGAGGAAGTCTCTCCACAAACTGGATGATGCTGTTCATAATCCGGATCTCCATCGTTAATAGCCACGACAAACACTTGGAAACAAAGGGGATAAGCGAAACAGGCAACAGTGCGACACCCGTGACGATGACCACAAAGGAGAGCGCAATCACACTTAAATTGGAAAGCATGAAATAGTTGGGAAATTGGGCAAAGTAGTAGATGGATATAGGGGATGTGCCGAGCTGCGCGGCCACAGAAACAGTCAGAAGTTCCCAGAAATACTTTCCAATTCGAGTGCGGCACTGGTAAATGGCGGCGAGTTTCGGCTGAAACAAAACGATACCCGCCACCGCAAGATAACTAAGCTGGAATCCCACCTCGAACAACAGCAATGGATTGATAACCAATAAGATGAATGCAGATACAAACAGACTGTGGAACACGTTGGTGTTGCGTCTGAGCACTTGTCCCACCGCCACGAAGGTGAACATGGCGGCCGAACGCGTCACGGACGGGGCGAGGCCGGTAATATGCGCATACAGCCAAATCAAAAGCAGAACAAGTATGGTTTTGCAGAACCTTGAGGCACGGAAAAAGTCTAATGGTTTCAACAAGAAGTTGATTATCATGAAAATAACACCCACATGCATACCTGAAACGCATAGAATATGGCTCACCCCTGCCGACGAATAGGAAGCCCGGAGCTCAGGATCGAGCGTGTCGTCGTCACCCAATAAGATGGCTTTCAGAACATCCAGCTCCTCGCCGCTCATACCTGCAGACACATACATGGATGTCAAGTGATTACGAGCTTTCTGCGCCAAGCATTTCAACCTGTTTGCGGGCTGGTTCCCAACATATTCCCACGCCCCGTCTCGCACGAAACCAGAATAGTAGATGCCTCGCCGACGCATATACAACTGATTGTCGAAGCCGTCAGGGTTGCACGGCGGGGCTATGCGCGACAGATTGGCGTGCACAAGCAACAGGTCGCCATAACGCAAGGCGGAAGCGGCCTCGGAAGATTGCAGATAAAGCAGGATTCTCCCTCTACTCGCCTTATTGTCAATACTTTGCATCACCTCGGCATCCACTTTCACGCTTTTTCCCTTCTTTGCAGGCTCCTCCGCGACACGCACGAACCAATCTTGTGACGATGCCAGTTGATCCAAGTAAGATGGAGGTTGGAACTTGTTGTTTGTCAGTGTTATACCTGTCATAAGGAAAGCCGCACACATGACCAATGTACGTAACCAGCGCCAGCGGTAGGACTTCAAATACGTCAGACCTGCCGACAACACATAAAGGACGGCCGCTGACCATAAGAAACACTGACAGACCTTCTCTGAAAAGTCACCGATATAGGCGACGAGAATGCCCAAAACATACGGAAAGAGAACTTTCGTAACGGGATAATTTTCTATTTTCATCGTTCATGATTATAATAATAAATTGTTTTACAATATTTTACGCCAACTATTTTGTCTTCCGCCCTCATGATTGTTTTCAAGGTGCAAAAATACTTTTTTTTTAGAAAACATCAACATATTTTTTGTATTTTTGCCAAAAAAATTATGAATGATTTCAGACTAACGATATTGGGATGCGGGAGTGCCAAACCAACGCTGCGCCATCACACCTCCTCGCAGGTGGTCAGCTACATGGGCGAGCACTATATGATTGACTGCGGCGAAGGCACCCAACAACAGCTGATGCGCTTCAACATTCGTCCCGGAAAGCTTCACACCATCTTCATCAGCCATTCACATGGCGACCACTGTCTGGGCCTGGTGGGCATGCTGGCATCATGGGCGTTGACCAACCGCGCCGATGACGTTCACCTCTATATCCCGCACGATTTGGAAAACATTCTTCGGGCACAGATTGATTTTTTCGTCCTATATGCAGGATATCGCATCCACATTCATCCCATCAACTGTTTGAAGCCGACTATTATTTTTGAAGATAATCACTTCATAGTCAGTGCATTTCCTTTAGACCACCGCATTCCCTGCTTTGGATTTCTGTTCCAAGAGAAGGAAGGGAAGCGGCACATCAGGCCGGAATGCATTCAGCAGTATGACATTCCGTTCGCCGTTTGCGACGATATCAAAAGCGGGGCGGACTTTGTGACCACTGACGGGCAGGTCATTCCGAATGAGCGGTTGACTACTCCTCCGGCCGCGACACGCCGCTACGCTTACCTCAGCGACACGCGCCCGGTGATGAAATATGCCGATCCGCTGCAAGGGGTGGATGTAGTCTATCACGAGGCCACCTACCTCAGTAGCGAGTCTGCGAAAGCCTTTGAATATTACCATTCCACCGCTGAAGGGGCGGGAAAATTCGCTGCGGCATGTGGCGCAAAACAACTTCTGATTGGCCATCTCTCCTCAAGCTATGAAAAAAACGAAGAGGCTTTGGCGAAAGAGGCGGCCAATTGGTTCCCAAACACCTTGCTGGTTCAGGAAGGCATGGTTGTAAAACTTTAAGACGAAAAAGCCCGCTATTTAAGATACAAATCCACCAAACCATCGGGGGTGGAGACATGGAGGACTTTGTTATCACGGTCCACTTTTGTGACAAACTGACTGGATGCCGGGATGAGGATTTCCGCACCGTCATGATCGACCTGCATGAGCGGATTGTTGGCCAGCTCCATGAAGTCCTTGCAGGTGCCAATCACCCCTAACCGATCATCTATCACCTGAAAACCGATTACTTCATGAAAATAGAAACGGTTTCCGGTGAGTTTGGGAAGGCTACTGAGTGGCAGGTACAGGTCTGTTTGAACGAACTCCCGCACATTGTCCATATCCACGTCCTGCAACTTGACCACGAACTGATTATTCCCTCTATATTGCAGGTTTTCAATCATATAGGGAAGCATTTCACCATCTGTTTCGATGAACACGGAGGTGAGGTCCAAGTAGCGTTCGCAATCATCGACATCAAAAAAGGCACACAACTCGCCTTTCAGTCCGAAAGGTTTCGTTAGTGTGCCTAAATAGTAGAAGTTTTTGTCTGCCATGTCGAAGGCGGAAAAAAACTATTCAGCGGCCTGTTCAGCTTCGGCGGCAGGAGCTTCTGCTTCCTGTGCGGCAGCCTCAGCGGCAGCGGCTTCAGCAGCTTCCTGAGCGGCCTTGGCTTGAGCGGCAGCGATTTCGGCAGCCTTGGCGGCCACCTTGGCGGAAATGGCTTCCTTCACCTTGGTTTCAGCGGCGAGACGCTCTTTCACGACTTTGCGCTTTGCCTCACGCTCTGCGTTCTCCACATCTTTCAGTTTGGAGTTCTTCTCCTGCTTCCAAGCTTCGAACTTGCGCTGAGCCTCGTTTTCGCTGAATGCGCCCTTGGCGACACCGCCTCTGAGGTGTTTCATCAAATAGACACCTTCGCGTTTGAGAATCGCACGGGCCGTGTCAGAAGGAGTGGCACCCACTTCCAGCCAATACAGCGCTCTGTCAAAGTTAATGCAGATGGATGCGGGATTGGTCAGCGGGTTGTAGGTACCCAAGTCCTCGATGAATCGTCCGTCACGGGGTGCTCGACCATCCGCAATTACAAGGTGGTAGAAAGGTTGGTTTTTCTTACCGCGTCTTTGTAATCTGATTCTTGTTGCCATAAATACGTTTTTTTAAGGGTTAAAAATTAGGCGGCAAAAATACACTTTTTATCATTCAGTCAGACAGATGCAAAAGTTTTTTTCCGAAAGACTGTTCCATTGGCCTATCTTGGGACTGAAACTGGTCGAAAAACTCCACAAACACGGGCAAATGATCCGCAAATCCGCCGATATAGCGCGGTCCGAGGAAGGTCCGGTAGCTTTTCTTTCCGCCATACTTCTCATCGTCAACCAGCAGGAAGTCGGCATCGAAAACATGCGCCTGCCCGATTTGGTGCACTCCTGTCGAATCCGTCAGCCAAGCATCGGACACGACGAATTGGTCCAAACAACCCCAAAAATCCTCATGCTTGTGTGACCCGTACAGGCTTTGTCGGGCAAGAGGCAACATCAGGTTGTACAAGGTGTCGCGGGGCAGGCGTGGACCATACTCCCGTACCCGGAGGTAATCGGTCATGCTTTCGTCAGTGGCATAGTCGTTGAAGTCACCAGTAATCAGGATTTTGGCGCGGCGATCCTCCGCCATCAGCGAGTCCACCCATCGCCGCACAACAGTGGCGTAATAGTTGCGCTTGGGCACCGTGGCCGCATAACCGCCGTAACGCGAGGTCCAGTGATTGACAAATAGGTGCAGCGAGTCCCCCGCCGGGAACTGCACCACAGCGTACAGGACGTCCCGATTGCGGGCAAAGGTGTCGAACGGGAATACAACTGGAATCTTGCTGCTGCGCAAGATCCGGATGCAGCTGTCGCGGTACAACATTGCCACATCCACGCCGCGGCGGTCCGGTGAATCGTAGTGCACATACCGATATCCCATCTTCCGCAGCGGCGAGTTGTAGCACAAATCTTTGAGAACCTGCTCGTTTTCAATCTCCGCCAAACCGACAAGCCACGGCGGGTCACCCTCTCCCGCCGCCAATATCACCTTTCCAATCATGGACACTTTTCGGAAATACTTCTTATAGGTCCAGTGATAGCTGCCTGTCGGTGTAAAATCATCGTCTGCTTTCAGACTGTCGTCCGAAGGATGAAACAGATTCTCCACATTGTAGAACATAATTCTATGCAGGGCACCGCTTTGTTGCGCCTCCCCGTACATATATACCATTATACCACATATCAAAAAGAAAAAATTCTTCATTTCGTTTTCATTTTGTCACGGCAAAAATACACCAGAACAAAATGAAAATCAAGAGTTTTGAAAAATTTTTTGCAACACACTGTCAACAAGTGCGTTAAACCTAAAAATTAATGTTTATTAAGCTTAATCTTAACTAATATTAGTTAAAAAAAAGAGGCTGTTTGGAAGGATTTCGTATCATTTATCTCATGAACGGATGATTTTCGCATGGAATGGCCGCCAACGGATGGTAGTCGCCCTTCAACCCCACCGGCAAGGAGTTACGGATGTCATAGACAATCTGGATGCACGGACGCACCTCATCCAACCCGAAGCCGTCACCTGCCAGAATACGACGATAACTCTCAGTGTGCAAATCCGTAAAGCCGTCGCTGAACTCGAAAGGCTCACCGTTGATGACAATCTGCCGAAAGGTTGATTTGCCGCTTTCCACTACCTCTTTTGGAAGTGTTTTTCGATTGATACTCAGGAAGTAACGGACTCGTGCCTTCTCAAAGCGGATAAAACCGGCCACACGATCGTGGGTGGCCACATGTACAATGTTCTCCTGCACTCTCCCGAAAATATAGCACAGCATGTCGTAAAAATGAATGCCTATATTCGTGGCAATGCCACCGCTTTTGCTTTCCGCTCCCTTCCAACTGGTGTAATACCAATGTCCACGGGATGTAATATACGTCAAATCAACGTCAAAGACCACATTCTTTGGTGCATTGTCAATCTTTTGTTTCAACGCTACAATCGAGGGATGCAGACGAAGTTGAAGAATATTGTAAACTCTTTTACCCGTCTCATTTTCAACACCTTGCAAAACATCCACATTCCACGGATTCAACACCAAGGGCTTTTCGCAAATCACATCCGTGCCTAAGCGCAACGCATAACGCGTGTGCGCATCATGTAAATAGTTCGGCGTGCAGACGGAAATGATGTCCAACTGGTTTTCCGTCTGCTTCAACTTGGAAACATGCCGGTCAAACAACTCAAGCTCCGTGAAGAAATACGCTTCAGGGAAGTAGCTATCAATAATCCCCACGCTATCCGACTTGTCATACGCAGCAACCATCTGGTTTCCAGTATCTTTAATCGCCTTCAAATGACGCGGTGCCACGTAGCCCCCCACTCCGAAAACGGCAAAATTCTTCATACTTTTCCTGTTAAAAATGAGACTGCAAAAGTACATTTTTTACCCGACAATCTATGTGTAAAGTCTAAGTTCTAAGTCTAAGTCTAAGTTCTATGTCTAAGTTCTATGTCTAAGTTCTAAATTAAAAATGTATTTTTGCGCCTTCATTCACTTTCGGATATGAGTTGGATTGAGTTATTGCTGTTGTCGGTGAGTCTTGCGATGGACTGTTTCGCGGTGAGTTGTGTCATCGGGATGGTGCATCCGAAGCTGAACATCCGCTACGTGCTGCGTTTTTCTCTGGCCTTCGGCTTTTTTCAAGGCGGGATGCCGCTGATTGGTTGGCTGTTTGGAGAATCTCTGCTGGGCCCGTTAGGTAAAATCGGGCCCTACATCGGTTTCGCGCTGCTGGCATTCATTGGCGGCAAAATGCTGATTGAAAGCATCTTTTCAAAAGAAGAGAAACCGAGGAACATGGATGTGACCCGATGGCACAATGTGTTGCTGCTATCCGTGGCCACGAGCATCGACGCATTAGCCGTGGGTTTCAGCTTCGCCATGATTCAAGAAGCCCATATAGCCCGCAATATTCTCACTATCGGAACGACCTCGTTTCTGGTTTCCATCGCCGCTTACACTTTCGTCAGACGGCTTTCTAATCCCAAAATCAGTCAATATGCTGAAATCATTGGTGGTATTATCTTGATTACCATAGGATTAAAAATACTATTGGGATGACAAGGAAAAGACGGTTACAAAACAATCACCCGTTGGGCTGTATTCATAAATTATGTAATTTTGCCGAAAATTTTTAATATGCGAAAGATTGTCACCTTCCTCCTCATACTTCTCACGTGCGGTATTGCTTCGGCACAAGAGAACGTACGCTATGACATTGAGCCAGGCATTACGAAAATCCAGGAGGATTACGTGAATAACTGGCGGAAATTGGGCGAAATCAACGGTTATCGCATCCAGGTTGCCGCCTATTCGGGGGTGAATTCCAAATCACAGGCCGAAGCCGCCCGCAATTCGTTCACCAACCTCTTTCCCTACACGAAAGCATACCTCTCTTACAACGAGCCCTATTTCAAAGTCCGCGTGGGAGACTACTGCACCCGGCTGCAAGCATATAAAGAATTGGAAATCATTAAGTTAACCTATCCAAGCGCTTATATTGTGCCGGACAAAGTAAAATACTAACTTCTCAATTTATATATATCCAAAACATTCTGCATCAGCATGGCGATGGTCATCGGGCCGACGCCACCGGGAACGGGTGTGCAGGCACTCAGTCTTTTTTCCAATTCGGGACGTGTGGTCTCGCTATAGACATCTCCCTGCAGCTTGCCGTCAACGCGGTTCATGGCCACGTCAATGAGGATAGCTCCCTCCTTGAAGTCTGTGGGTTTTAAAAGATTAGGTTTTCCAGCAGCGGTGATGACTATGTCGCCGAGGTGCGCAATTTCAGGCAAGTTCTTAGTGCGGGAGTGGCATAGCGTGACAGTGGCATCGCGGTGGATGAGCAACTGCGCGGTGGGTTCGCCCACCAATTGGCTGCGCCCAATCATCACCACGTGTTCGCCCGCGACTTCTATCCCATTGGTTTCCAGCAAAGTAGTGATTCCTTTCGGGGTGCATGGCATCACGTAGGGCTCGCCCAAGTGCAACAGTCCGACGTTCATCAAGTGCAGTCCGTCGGCATCCTTGCGGTAGTCGATGAAGTCGAGCACACGTGCAGAGTTATAGTGGTCGGGGAGGGGCAGCTGAATGAGGATGGCATCGACGTTGTCGTTGCGGTTGCATTCATCGATCATCACCATCAGCTCGCTTTCGGTCGTGGTGTCGGGCAGAAGATGCAGCTCGCAGTCCATGCCCAAGGCCTTGCAGGTTTTCGCCTTGCTGTTGACGTAGGAGAGACTGTCGGGGCGCTCGCCCACAAGGAAGATGTCCAAACGGGGAGGACGCATTCCCTTTTCTCTGATTTCCGCCACCTCAGCGGCGATTTTCTCTTTCACTTGCTGTGCACACAGCTTACCATCAATGATTCTCATAATATTTATTTGCTGTAATAATCAATCACTTTCTCCAGCGTTTCCTTGCAAACAGGACAAAAATCGTTGTAGATGATGCTGTTCATCGTGCAGTGCAGCGAAGGACGATAGACACCCTTGGCCACGTAGCCACCGCCTTCGTACACGCCGATGCGGTCGTAATCGGGATGGTTTTTGGTGACGGGTGGTGTGGGAATCGGGGTACCGCTCTCCACTTTATCCTTCCATTTCGAGTCGAAATTCACCAGCGTGGTGAGGTTGGGCTCCGTAGGCTCGACACCCTCCGGATAGAAGTCCTGCACGGAGACTTCGGAGGTGTAGTACTCGTCTGCCAGACCTCCGATAAGATGCCCCATCTCGTGAACCACCACATAGTCGGGATACTCGCCGTGGTTATAGACAGTGCAATAGAAGTTGTAGATGCCGCCGCCACCGTATTTTTCGCTGTTGCAGATGATGATGATGGCATCGTAGGGCGCGTCGTCGGCCACCTCATGCAGGTTCCACACGCCCATGCACATCAGGTAACGGTCGAGGTCGATGGCATTGTAGGTGCAATTCAGCAACGTCTTGACATAGAAGTTGTTTTGCGGCTGCGTGATGCCCGACTGCTCGGAATAGCCCTCGATGGCGCGGATGTTCACGTGACGGCGGTTTTCCTTGTACGGCGTGCAGTTCATCACATATTTGGCGAAGCGTTTCATGTCGTAACGGAGTTTCCGAGCGTCGCTTTTAGCATAGCCGTCGGGAATAAAAAGGATGTCGATGGCCTTTTTCGGAGAATTGCCTTTGTGCAAATTCATGACGGCATACTCTTTCTTGGCCACTTGCACAGGCAGATTGGCAGGATCCAGCACCGTGTCTTTCAACAAGGTGGGCACATTCTTGCGGTCAAAGGAGGTGAATCGCAGCCGCACCGACGCTTTCGGCATAGGGATGTTGGCGCACTCCTCCATGCGGGCGATTTCCGTCTCGCCGCGCTCGGTGGTGCGGTACTCCGTGAAGAGGCAAGAGTAGCTGCGGCTGTAGATCAGCTTCTGCGAGGCTTGGTCGAGCACCTCGACGAGGATGTCGCCGTACTGGTAGGGCTCCACCAACTGCGAACGCGTGCCGTTCCAATGGTCCACGAGCGTGAAATGGTCGATATGCAATTGCTCGATATGCTTGTTACCGATATGCAGATAGTTGATTCTCAACGTCTTGTCAATAAAATAATCGTCGAAATGCTGGGCGTATGCAAGATGAGCGAAACTAAAAAGCAGAAAACTGACAAACCATAATCTACGCATATTCATTCAATTTTATGCGCAAAAATAACATTTTTTTGGAATGGCATTTTATCCTGTGTCATTTATCACCCGACAGGCTTCTTCCGCACCCCGAACTCGATTCCGCGTTCCACTTTCCTTCCAGCGGATTTCAGCACGAGGTAATAGACCACAACCCCCAACACGCTGACCCCGACGCTAAGCAACTCGTTGTGGGTGAACGCATAGCACCCGAACAGCAGCACAAGCAGGACAAGCAGCGGTAGCACGTAAGCGAATAGCACGGCCTTGTTGCCGGCGGAGGTTTCTAATAACAGCTCCACGGTCTCGCCCACCCTGTATTCCTCGTTCCGCGTGTTCTTCACGGTGATGACCTCCTGCCGCCGGTCGGAGGGGATGCAGATGCTTTTGGCGTGGCAGCCGCTGCATGCGGAGCTCACGATGATTTCCACGCTGATGTCGTCACCGTTGACGGCGCGCACGATGCCTTCGCGGCAGATGTTGCTTTCTTCGTTGTTCATATTTGTTCGTTTTTTCTTGCCAGCCCCACACTGCGGCCCTATCGATCATAACTGCTAACTACTAACTGCTAACTACTAACTACTAACTGCTAACTACTAACTGCTAACTACTAACTGCTAACTACTAACTGCTAACTACTAACTGCTAACTACTAACTAAACAATAGTTTCGCCATCTCCTCCACCTTCGTGATCGGCACGATCTGCAGGTGGTAGTCGGCGGGACGAATGCCCTTGAGGTTGTACTTGGACACGAACATGCGGGTGAAACCGAGTTTGTCGGCTTCGGCAATGCGCTGGGCGATGCGGGTGACCGGGCGCACCTCGCCGCTTAGGCCCATTTCGCCCGCGAAACAGGTCTTGGCATCCAGGGCGATGTCGATGGCCGACGACAGGATGGCGGCCACGATGGCCACGCTGATGGCGGGATCCTCCACGCGCAGGCCGCCAGCGATGTTCAGGAAGACGTCCTTTGCGCTAAGCTTGAACCGGCAGCGCTTCTCCAACACGGCCAGCAGCATGTTCATGCGACGGATATCATAGCCTGTGGCGGAACGCTGCGGCGTGCCATAGACGGCACTGCTCACCAAAGCCTGCGTCTCGATCATCATCGGGCGGTTGCCTTCCAAAATGCAAGCAATGGCGTTGCCGCTGTAGTCCTCCTCGTGCTGCGAGACCAGTATTTCCGATGGGTTTGTCACCTCCCGCAGCCCGTCTTGCAGCATCTCGAAGATGCCTAACTCGGAGGTGGAGCCGAACCGGTTCTTGATGCAGCGCACCATGCGGTAGCCGTAGTGCTGGTCGCCCTCGAACTGGAGTACCGTATCGACGATATGCTCCAAAAGCTTCGGGCCGGCGAGGGAGCCGTCCTTGGTAATGTGGCCGATGAGAAAGACAGGGCAGGCGGTGCGTTTGGCGAAATGCTGGAACTCGGCCGCGCACTCCTTGAGCTGCGAAATCGAGCCTGCCGCTGACTCCAGAAGGTCGCTCTGCATCGTTTGGATGGAATCGACGATGAGAATGTCGGGCTGCAACGCCTCGACGTGCTTGAAGATTTGCTGGGTGCTGGTCTCGGTGAGCACGTAGCAGTGGGGCGCGGGGTCGCTGGAGAGGCGGGCAGCGCGCATCTTGAGCTGTGCCTCGCTCTCCTCACCGGAGACGTACAGCACCTTCTGCCCGCGGAGACGCAGGGCCGTCTGCAGCAACAGGGTCGATTTGCCGATGCCCGGCTCGCCGCCGAGAAGCACGATGGAACCGCGCACGATGCCGCCGCCCAACACCCGATCGAACTCCGCGGAACCGGTCGCGGTGCGCGGAAATCTCGTGAGTTCAATGTCGTCGATGACCTTGGGGGCGCTCTGCGCGACAACGGGCGAAAAACGGCCTTTCTGCGTGCTTGCGGTGGCCGCAACGGTCACCTCTTCCTCGAAGGTGTTCCATTCGCCGCATTCGGGGCAGCGGCCCAACCACTTCGACGACTGCGCCCCGCAGTTCTTGCAATAATATATCGATTTGCTCTTTGCCATAAGAATTCACTATTTAACGAAACCGACCCTGCCAAAGGGCCACCTTGCCGAAAGCAATAAAGGAAATTTCAGTCCAAAAAAAAGCCCGTTGAAACGGGCTTGTCTTATCAGTCGTCAACGGTGAGGAAGTTGCCGTTTCGGTCGAACTTCAGCTCCAGATCGTTGTCCAACTCTATTTCATAGCCCCCGTATTTTTTGCTGATCTTGACGATGATGTTGTTCGCGAATCTGGCCTTCACATATTTGGAAATGGCGGCCGGCACGATGGCGGCCGGGACAGCGCGGGTATGGCAATCCACATCCTTCCACTCACCGGCGATGGTGAAATCGATTTCGGTGCCGTCCATAAGGTAAACTTCATATTCACCGTCATCCTGCTTGCCAGAGAGGAATTCCACTCCGCTGAAGTGCTTGGTGATGAATTGCTGGGCTTTCTGAGGGAGTTGCGCGAACGTGACCGGAATGTCGGCAAACGCGTAGGTATTCATCGCAACCAGGCTTAACAGTAAAACAAATACTTTTTTCATTGCTTTGGCATTTAATTTGGACTTGAGTATGTAATCAAAAACGAATATTCTGATCTGTAAGAAACCGAATGGTTTAAAACGCTTGTCAATCTCTCAATTCCGCACCAACAAGAGCGAATGACGAACCCATGAAAAAAAGTCCGCCAGGAGACGGACTTTTTGGTTTTTAGTCATCAACTCCGATGTAGTTGCCGTTTTTGTCGAAGACAAGGTCAGCGTCAATAGCGGTGTTCAAACCAACCTCGTAGCGGTTGTGCTCGAAGTGGATTTCATCGATGACAGCGTTCGGGAAGCGGGTGGCCACGTATGTGGTGATGCTTGCCGGGAAGTAACCCACAGGTATCGCTCTTCCGTGGCAATCCACTTTCTTCCAGTTGCCGCTGGGTTGGAAATCGACCTCCGTGCCGTCAATGAGGTCCACGTCATAGTCGCCGTCTTCCTCTTTGATGACGGACAGCACTTCGATGCCGTTGAAATAGGTGCTGAGGAATGTTTTGGCCTTCTTGGGCAGCTTGTCCTCAGAAATCGGCTTGTCAACACATGACACAAATGCGCTCATCGCGACAAAGCTCATCAGAATCAAAAAAAACTTTTTCATTGTGTAATAAATTTAGTGAATAATGAATTTTTCTTACGTAAAATAGCCCTTTTTTGCCCTGGCTTAGTCATCTGCGCCAAAGAATTGACCGTTTTTATCGAAAACAAGGTCAAGGTCATTTTCCAGTTCCACTTCATAGCGCCGATGATCGTACTTGACATGAGTGGCGAAATTCATGGGGAATCTGGCGGTGAGATATTGGGCAGTATTGGCCGGAAGCACGCCTGCGGGCAGCGGGTTCATGCCGCAGTCTATCTCCTTCCATTCGCCGTTATGCTTGAATTCCAACTCCGTGCCATCGAATAATATGACATCGTATTTGAGTCCATCCCTTCGCACGGAAAGGACTTCGACACCGTTGAAATTGGCGGCCAGAAACTGTTTCGCACGCGCGGGAAGTTTCTCTGGAGAGATGGTTCTGTCACAGGAAGTGAAGGTGCACAGCATCATGACACCCATTATTAACATTGCTAATTTTCTCATCGCTTTGTCTTTAATTTAAGCTGCAAAAATACTTTTTTTTACATCTCCTCGCCAATTTTTTTTCACAAAACAAAAAAGGAGGTCCCGAGCAGGACCTCCTTGGGTTATTCATTATGAATGTATGTTACTTCAGAATCGTAACTTTGTAGTTGGCAACGCCTTGGTCGGTGGTGACATTCACAATGTAGGTGCCGGCGGCCACGTTGAGGTTGATGACCTCGTGGGTGGTGTTCACCGCGCCGCTGTAAATCAGCTTGCCGTATGCATTGAAAATGCGGACGTTCTCGATGTTCATGCCCTCGTTGTTGAGAATATGGACATTCTGATGCTCAGCCCAAACCTTGACGTTGTTCATCACGACATCCTCGATACCGGTGTTGTCGATCGTGGTGGCATCGGTCTTGAAGGAGACCAGGTTGCTCCAGTCGCTGTGGTTGCTGCTCGTGCAGTTGGCGCGGACCTGCCACAGATAGGTGGTGTTCGGGGTGAGGTCGGTGAGAACATAGCTGTTGCCAGAGACATTGGAGACATTGGCCAGGTTACCGGTCGGGGTCTTGTACTGGATATCGAAGGAAGTTGCGGAAGGATGAGACCAATGCAGCTCAGCGGAGGTGCTGTCGATATGGGTGGTGTACAGGAACGTCGGAACCTCACACTCAGCCAGCTTGAAGGTGGCGTTGATGGTGTGGTTGGCGACCACGTTGGTGAAGGTGTAGGCGGTCAGGGCACCCATGCTCATACCGTCAACCGTGACATTCTCGACCACATAGCCGTTGGCCGGGTTGATGGTGTAGGTCTGGGCAGCGCCATAGTTCACTGTCGTGTTACCGTTCGGCGTAATAGAACCGTTGGAACCGGCAGAAGCCGTGATAGTGTAGGTCTTGGCGGTCATCGTGGCCGTAATGGTCTGGTTGGCGTTGACGGCAGCGAAGGTGTAGGTATAGACACCGTTCACGCTCGGAACGTTGCTCAGGTTCACATTGGAGCCGTTGACAGAGATAGCCGTCACGTTATAGCCCATGTTCGGGGTAATCACGAAGGAAGGCGTAGCGCCGAAGAGGACGGTGGTCGTACCCGGCGTGATGGAGCCGTTGGCAGGCTGGTTCACCGTAACCGTGTATTCGTTGGCCTCGAAGGCGGCATAGATGGTGTGGTTGGCCGTAACGCCCGTGAAGCTGTAGGAAGTGACCGCACCCACAGAAGCGCCATCGACGAACACATCGCTCACATGATAGCCAGCGTTAGCGGAAATCGTGTAGGTCTGGTTGCCGTTGTAGGCCATGTTGGTGGTACCGGCAGGCGTGATTGTACCGCCGTTGCCGGCCGTTGCCACGATGCTGAACTGAGCGGCGGCAAAGGTGGCGGCGATAGTGTGGTCAGCCGTCAGAGCCGTGAAGGTGTAAGTAGAGACTGCACCCACAGAGGCACCGTCAACCGTCACATCGGTAATCACATAGCCAGCATTCGGCGTGATGGCGAAGGTCGGGGTGGCACCGTAAGCGTAGGTAGCCGTGGCAGGCGCAATCGTGCCGTTGGCACCGGCGTTCACCGTGATCTCGTAGGACTTGGCGGCGAAGGCGGCACTGATGGTGTGGTTGGCCTCGATGTTCGCGAACGTGCGGACAACGCTGGTCAGGTTGTCGGCCTGCGTGTAGTTGGTGACCTCGCCGTCAACGGTGATGGAGGAGATGTAGTAACCTTCCGCAGCGTTGATGTTGTAGTCAGCCGTCTGGTGATAGAAGTAGGAGGCAACACCGGCAGGAGAAACCGTACCGTGTGCACCGGCAGTGGCCGTCACTGTGAAGGTGTTGTCCACAAACTCAGCAACATAGTGGTAATTCGTGGTGATGTTGGTCAGCGTGTCCGTAAAGGCGACCGTAGGATCGGCCACGTTCAGGGTGACGTTGTTGCGCTTCACGTAAGCGATGCGGGAACCGACGGCAGGAGTGGCCGTGAAGACGTAGGTGATGTCCGGGTTGTAAACGAACTCAACGCCGTTGGACACCGTGCCGTTGCCCACGCCCTCAGTCGTGATGACAAAGTGGCTGGGAGCGAAGGTCACCACCACTGTGTGGTTGCCAAGCAGATGTTCGAAGGAATAGATGTCGATGATGTTGTGCTCCACACCATCGATGATGATGCTTTCCACGTGGTAGCCCGGAGCAGGCGTGATCGTGCTCAGCAGGTCGGCGTAGCCGGGCAGCGTGACCGTATAGACGGCAGGAAGTGAGGTCGTGCCATCCACCACGAAGGTGTTGTTGATGGTACCCTCACCGGCCAGCACCGTGTAGGTGATGGTGGCGCTGTCGAGGTCAACCATAACGTTAATGTCCTTGTCCTCCATCACCGGAGAGAGCGTCAGCGTGTATTGGCTGTTGCCAAGGGGAGTGATGAAATCGGTGCAGTCCATACCATTGACAAAGACGCCTTCCAGGTGGAAATGCGGCAGGATGGTGAAGACACCGGTATGGCTGCCGCCATGAGCCACCACTTCGTGGGCAGGGGTGTAGATGGCACCAGGAGCATTGTCGTTATACGCCGTGACGTACAGGTTGTTCACGACGGCATTCACATGGTAAGCGTTCTCGGTGAAGGTGACATACACATAGTCGCCGTTCTCCGGAGCGAAGGTGAAGTTGTCCACAATAGCGTTGTTCGGGTTCTCACCTCTCACCAAAACGCCGTTCACATAGATGCCGGCCACGTGGTAACCGAAGTTGGAGGTGATGTGCAGAGTGACCTCATCGCCTTCGCCGACAAAATAGAGACCGCTGTTCGTGGTCGCCACATTGGAAACGACGATAGAGCCGTTGCCGTCGTTGCCGACAGAGAAGCTCACAGCTCTCTTGATGGAGACATTGTCGATGCTGAAACCGTCAGTACCCACAGGGCTTTCGGCCTTGAAGGCGACATGCAGGTTGTCCATGCTCATGTACATCGCACCGACATAGTAGTAACGTTGATAATCCGCATTGTTGAAGTTGAGGGTCTCAACCAAGTAGTCATTGTACAGGTTGGTGCTCGGACCGTAGTAAAGGCTGACTTTCTCGTTGTAGAACGGGCTGTTGGCCTTGTAGTCGAAGCTGATGAGATAGGTGCCGGGAGCGTAC
>JAFXPL010000049.1 GCA_017527945.1 Bacteroidales bacterium
TTACTGAATTCATGGAAGCTCATGAGCCACACCGAGTAGATGCGGTCGGCGCCGGGATACGACTTGTCGTACCGGAGGTCATAGTATCTTACCATCGCCACCACCATGAAGGCGGCGATAGCCACGGCGAGGCCGAGGATGTTGAGGATTTTTGGGGTTTGTTTCATATTCTTGGGTTGTGGTTTGGGTTCTTGACTATCCCAGGGCTCACTGCGTTCACCCTGGGTTGGCATACTTCGGGCTTTCAGCCCTTTTGGAATGACGTTCAATATAATGGGGCTTTTCGTTACAACTGCTAACTACTAACTACGGTTCCGTCCAGCAGTTTCACGATGCGATGCGCGAAGCCGGCGTCGTGGGCGTTGTGGGTGACCATGACGATGGTGGTGCCGGCGGCGTTGAGGTCGCAGAGCAAGTGCATGACATCGAGGCCGTTGTGGCTGTCGAGGTTGCCGGTGGGCTCGTCGCAGAGAATGAGCTTCGGGGTGGAGACGACCGCCCGGGCCACGGCGACGCGTTGCTGCTGCCCGCCCGAAAGTTGCTGCGGGTAGTGGCTCGCCCGGTGGATCATATTCATACGCTCCAAGGCCTCGTTGACCTTCGCACGACGCTCCGACTTGCCGAGACCGAGGTAGCGCAACGGCAGCTCCACGTTCTCGAAGACCGTCATGTCGTCGATGAGGTTGAAGCTCTGAAACACGAAGCCGATGACACCGCGCCGCAACGCCAGACGGTCGCGCTCGCGCAGGCCGCTCACGTCGCGGCCGTCGAGGAAATAGCGGCCCGAGTCAGGTGTGTTGAGGAGGCCGAGGATGTTGAGCAAAGTGGTCTTGCCGCAACCGGAAGGGCCCATGATGGCTATGAATTCGCCCTTCCGGACCTCCAAATTCACTTGCTGTAGCGCTTTCGTCTCCACCGTCTCGGTGCGAAAGCTTTTGCTGATGTTCTCGAGTTTAATCATTGGTTTAGGCGATTTTGAAAGTATGGTGAGTTTAGTAGGTTTAGTGAGTTTAGTATGTTTAGTAGGTTTAGTATGTTTATCGTTGTTTTGTGGTTGGATTGGCGAAAAATGTGCCAGATTTTTATCTAACTGATTATAAAGTCGTTATACTTTGTTACTTTTTTAGATTGTGTCTAATTTTAAGACATTTGTGTCAAAAAAAACGACACTGCAAGCCAACAAGACACCTGCGAAACCATTGTATAGACGAAAAGGAACTGATGCTTTTCATCAAGCACGCCTTTGAGCGTCAAGAAAGACGTAATTTATTGAAAATCAATAATGTTAATAATTCTGTTCATAAAAAACGTCGCCATGATTTTAACCAAGCGCGGGAAATGCTACCTTTGCCACGGGTTCAGGTTCTGCCTGGATTAATAGGGAACGCTGTGAGAATCAGCGGCTATACCCGTAGCTGTGAGCTCCGATTGTGCGCCTCCACCTTGATGTCACTGACCTTTTAGGGTCGGGAAGGCGGCGGGGGCAGGAGCGAGCCAGAAGACCTGCCTGGGCCCGCGGATTCGTGGCTTTCGGGACTAAGAGCAAACGAGATATGCTGTATTGAGCGACTTCTCCCCTGAGCTGTTTTTATAACAACTTAAACCAAAACCATCTATGGACCAATTGTACATCATCAAACGCAATGGCAAACGGGAACCTTTCTCGGCCGACAAAATCAAAAACGCGATCTCGCGGGCGTTCCTCTCGGTGAACAGCTTCGCGACGCAGGACGTGCTCATCAACGTCATGAGCCGCCTGAAAATCCACGACGGCATCTCCGTGGAGGAGATCCAGAACCAGGTGGAGACCTCCCTCATGGCCGAACGCTACTACGAAGTCGCCAAGGCCTACATCCTCTACCGCCAGCGCCATTACGAAGACCGCGAAGTGAAGGAGAAGCTCGACTTCCTGATCAACTATTGCAACGCCACCAACGCCGCCACCGGCAGCAAGTACGACGCCAACGCCAACGTGGAGCGCAAGAACATTGCCACCCTCATCGGCGAGCTGCCCAAGTCCAACTTCATCCGCCTTAACCGCCGGATGCTGTGTGACAAAATCAAGGATTTATACGGCAAAGAGCTGTCAGACAAATATTTATACCTGCTCAACCACCATTTCATCTATAAAAACGACGAGACCAGCATCGCCAACTACTGCGCCTCCATCACCATGTACCCGTGGCTGTTGGACGGCACGCGCAGCATCGGCGGAAACGCCTCCGCCCCCACGAACCTCAAGTCCTACTGCGGTGGCTTCATCAACATGGTCTTCATGGTCTCCAGCATGCTCAGCGGCGCCTGCGCCACCCCCGAGTTCCTGATGTACATGGACTACTTCATCCGCAAGGAGTACGGCGACGAGTACTACAAGGAGAGCGACAAGGTGGTCGATCTCTCGCTGCGGCAGCGCACCATCGACAAAGTGATCACCGACAGCTTCGAGCAGGTGGTCTATTCCATCAACCAGCCCACCGGCGCCCGCAACTTCCAGTCGGTGTTCTGGAACGTGGCCTACTACGACCGTTACTATTTCGAGAGCCTCTTCGGCGAGTTCCGCTTCCCCGACGGCACCAAGCCCGTTTGGGAGTCGCTCAGCTGGCTGCAGAAACGGTTCATGCGCTGGTTCAACCAGGAGCGCCTCCGCGCCGTGCTCACCTTCCCGGTCGAGACCATGGCCCTGCTCTCCAAGGACGGCGACATCATCGACACCGAATACGCCGACTTCACCGCGGAGATGTACGCCGCCGGCCACTCCTTCTTCACCTACGTGAGCGACAACGCCGACTCCCTGAGCAGCTGCTGCCGCCTGCGCAACGAGATCCAGGACAACGGCTTCAGCTACACCCTCGGCGCGGGCGGCGTCTCCACCGGCTCCAAGAGCGTGCTCACCATCAACCTCAACCGCTGCATCCAATACGAATGCCGCAACAACATCCCGCACCTCCAGTTCGTGGAAGAGGTCATCGACCTGATGCACAAGGTGCAAATCGCCTATAACGAAAATCTTAAATACCTGCAGTCCAAAGGAATGCTGCCGCTGTTCGATGCCGGCTACATCGCCATCAACCGCCAGTACCTCACCATCGGCGTGAACGGGCTGGTGGAAGCCGCCGAGTTCATGAACATCCCCATCAACGACAACCCGCAGTACCAGCAATTCGTGGAGGGCATCCTCGGACTTGTGGAGCGTTACAACCACAAATACAAGAGCAAGGAACTGCTCTTCAACTGCGAGATGATCCCCGCCGAGAACGTGGGCGTGAAACACGCCAAATGGGACCGCGAGGACGGCTACCGTGTGCCCCGCGACTGCTACAACAGCTACTTCTACCGCGTGGAGGACGACTCGCTGAACCTCATCGACAAGTTCCGCCTGCACGGCAACCGCTACATCGCGCACTTGACCGGCGGCTCCGCGCTGCACGCCAACCTTGAAGAACACCTTTCGCAGGCACAGTACCGCCAGCTCCTCCGCGTGGCCGCGCAGGAAGGATGCAACTACTTCACCTTCAACATCCCGAACACTGTCTGTAACGATTGCGGCCACATCGACAAGCGCTACCTCCACGAGTGCCCCGAATGCCACAGCACCAACCTCGACTACCTCACCCGCGTCATCGGCTACATGAAGCGCGTCAGCAGCTTCTCCAAGGCCCGACAGGAAGAGGCCTCGCGCCGCCACTACGAACACTTCAACGCTTAATGCCGCGTTCACGTTTGCATAAAAGCACTCGACGAACCTTGAACCTTGAACCATGCTAAAGTTCTACAACTACGACATCGTCTTCCAGGAAATCCCCGACGAAGTGACACTTGCGGTGAACATCACGAACTGTCCGCACCGCTGCGTCGGCTGCCATAGCCCGCACCTTCACTTAGACACGGGACACGTGCTTAACGAGGAAACCCTCGACCTGCTGTTGGAGAAATACGGGCGGCAAATCACCTGCGTATGCTTCATGGGCGGAGACCGTTCCCCGAAGGAGGTGGCGGCCATGGCGAAATACCTGCGCCAGCGCACACACTTGAAGGTGGCATGGTACTCGGGAAACGACACGCTCCCACACAATGCGAAAGCCTTTGATTACCTGAAAATCGGCGGCTACAAGGCAGAACTTGGCGGCCTGCGCTCCCGTACTACGAACCAACGGCTCTACCACAATGTGAACGGCAAGACCGTGGACATTACCGAACGTTTCTGGAAATAAACCCCTACCCCTCTTTTCTTATATCACCATGCTGATCAGCCGCACTACAAAGGCGGCTATCCACGCGATGCCAGTAGTGTAGAAGATGTTGAAAAGCATCCAGCCGGTGCCAGCCTCCCGCTTGATGGCCGTGAGGGCGGCCACGCACGGGAAATAGAGCAAAATGAAGACCATGAAACCGAATGCCACCCATGGGGTGAAGACCGGTTTCCCGATGTCAGGTCCGGACGACCAGGTATGCGTCTGCAGGCTCTTTTGCAGGGCAGAGGAGTTTTCGTCGGCCTCCGCGTCGCTGTGGTAAAGGACGCCCATAGAGGAAACCACAATCTCCTTGGCGGCAAACCCGGTGATGAGAGAGACACCCATCTGCCAGTCGAAACCAAGCGGCCGGAACACCGGCGCCACGAGCTTGCCAAACCTGCCAATATAGGAGTTCTCGATCTGGCAGGCCGAACGGTCCAGCTCCAACTGCTCGATGACTGCGGTCTTCTCAGCCTCCGGCATCGTACCGTCAGCCTCCACCTGCTCGATCTGCGCAGTGTAGGCATCGATTTGCGGACTATGCTGCGGGAAGTACTCCAGCGCCCAAATGATGACCGTGGCCACCAAGATGACCGTACCCATCTTCTTGAGATACTGCACACTCTTGTCCCACATGTGAATCACTGCGTTGCGGAAAGTCGGGATGCGGTAGGGCGGCAGCTCCATCACGAACTGGTCGCGCTCATTCTTGAAGGCCGCCTTCTTGACAACCAACGAGGTGACGATGGCCGTCAAGATGCCGAGAAGGTAAATGGAGGTGAGGATAAGCCCTTGATGTTTCGTGAAGAAAGCAGAGATAAGCAGCAGATAAACCGGTAGCCGCGCCGAGCACGACATAAACGGCACCGTGATGATGGTGAGGATGCGGTCCTTACGGTTTTCCAAGGTGCGGGTGGCCATAATGGCCGGCACACTGCAGCCAAACCCGATGATATAGGGAATGAACGACTTGCCGTGCAGTCCCATTCGGTGCATTAGCTTGTCCATGATGAAAGCGGCACGGGCCATGTATCCAGTATCCTCCAGGATAGAAATGAAGAAGAAGAGTATCAGAATGTTAGGCAGGAAAGAGCAAACGCCTCCAACCCCTGCGATGATGCCATCGACCAGCAGATTCTTGACGATGCCGTCGGGCAGCACGCGGGTAGTGACATCGCCAAGCCAGCCGAAGAACATCTCCAACCACTCCTGCGGATAAGCCCCGAGAGTAAAGGTCATCTGGAACATGAACCACAGGAAGAATATCAGAATAGGAAATCCCAACCATCTATTAGTCAGAATTTTATCAATAGAATAGGCAGGTTGTTTGTCCTTGTCCTTCCCTTGTGTATAGGTCTCCAACAGCGCACCGCGCACGAAACCGTACTTCGCGCCGGCCACGATGGTGCCCGCGTCTTCATGGTACTGTTTTTCGATTTGCGCACGTTGTTCGGCAGCCACCCTGCCGACACTGCCATCGTCGTCGAATTTGTCCACCAACGCGGCAATCGTCTTGTCGCCAGCCAGCATCTCGATGGCCAAGTAACGGGTGGAATAAGCGCCCTTGAGGTCCAGATGCTCCCTCATCTCCTCCTTGATGATTTCGATGGACTTCTCCAGGTCGGCACCGTAGTTGATATGGATGTGCTTGGTGTTTTCCTCAAGATTCTCGTAAAGATCGACAATCCTGGCCATCACCTCATTGATGCCGATGCCCCGTGAAGAGACCGTGGGCACGATGGGGAAACCGAACAGTTCGCTGAGGGTGTCAATGTCGAGCTTGTCGCCGTTTTTTTCCAGCTCGTCATACATGTTGAGGGCCATCACCATGGGGACGTTCATGTCGATGAGCTGGGTGGTGAGGAAGAGGTTGCGTTCGAGATTGGAGGCATCGGCAATGTTGAGCACGATGTCGGGATGTTGATCCATAATATACTGGCGCACATAGAGTTCCTCGGGTGTGTATTCCGTGAGGGAGTAGGTGCCGGGCAAATCGGCGAGCGCGATGGTGTAGTCATTAAATTTAAAGTAGCCGAGCTTGGAATCGACCGTCACACCGCTGTAGTTGCCGACCTTCTCCCTCATGCCGGTGGCGTGGTTGAAGAAGGAGGTTTTGCCGCAGTTGGGGTTGCCGACGAGGGCGACATTGATTTTCTTGCCTGCCTTGCCAAGGATGCGTTCGGTCTCCTCCGTGACGGTGCCGTGGAAAAGGTAGTTGTTGGCCACCTCCTCGGTGACGGGCACCACCTCCACACGCTGCGCCTCGATGCGCCGCAACGACACATGGCCGCCCATAATTTCGTACTCGATGGGGTCGCGCAGGGGCGCGTTACGGATGACCTTCACCTTCTCGCCCCGTACAAAACCCATCTCCATGAGCCGGTGACGGAAACTTCCGTGGCCCGTAATACGCACTATCACACCATATTCACCCGTCTTCACATCGGCGAGCGTCAACACTTTTTTCACACTTTCCTCGTTACTCATATCCGATTTTTTACACACTGCAAAAATGCAATTTCCACAAAATGAGACTATCCCCATTTTTAGGGATTTTTCTTTTCACATTCTCTACCACAGTACGTTGACAACCGGCCCAGCAGGCTCTTTCTCGTGATTCGCGTTTCTTTCAAATATTTTTTCGAAAGAGTGATATGTAATCAAAAAAATTGTATATTTGCCGCCGAAAACAAACAAACTAAACGGACATATTAAATCACTAAAAATAACAAATAATTCTAAAATTTTCAAACCTTAAAAACAGAGTATGAGTACATTAGTCGAATTTTTAAAAAACTTTCTGATGAGCCCTGTCGGAACATTCTCCACCATTGCAAGCTTTCTCGGCATCGTCACCTGGATTGTCGTCGCTGCCACAAGAAAGGTAACCAAACTCGAAATGTCCCAAAAACATTTGGAGCAAGGCCACTTGAACATTGTAAAAAAAATCGACCAACTGGCCTCCGACATGCGCGACGGCTTTCAAAAGATGGACGAACGGTTCGAGAAAGTGGAACAAACAATGGACGAACGGTTCGAAAAAGTGGACGAGCGATTCGGGAAAATGGAGCAAAAGATGGATAAAAAGTTCGAAAAGATGGAACAAAAAACGGACAAACGATTCGAGAAGATGGACCGGCAATTCGAGAAAATCAACGAACGAATCGGGAAAGTGGAAGAGGACATCTCAGAAATCCGGGAAGACGTCTCCACGCTAAAAGCGGACGTGAAGATTCTCCAGAACAACTACTCCATTATAAAAAGCAAACCCGAGACCAAATCAAGCCGACAATTCAAGAGAAGGAATGCTCGCTTCGCCAGTTGACCTTCGCTCAAATCCAGACAGGACACTGACAATGTTCATGGGCTAAGTGAGACATTTGGCACAGTCTTTTATAACACCGTGACGCCTCCCCTGAGCACGTGTGGCTTACCGCTGAAGTTTTTGTAACGGATAATGTAGTTGTATGTCGCACCGACGAACAGCTTCCCCTTCACCTCCCCGTTCCACCGGAAGGACTTGTCGGTACTATGGAAAACCTGCTCGCCCCAACGATTAAAAATACGGATCTCAAAATCGTAAAGGAAGGGCTGCAGACTTTCAGGGATGCCGAACCCGTCGTTGAGGCCGTCGCCTCTGGAAGGGGTGATGGCATTAGGAAGCACAAGCTGCAAATCGCACCCCTCCACAAGGAAATGGGCGGTCATCCGGCATTCTTCCAACAAGGAGGTCACCGAATACACCCCGGGAGCAGTCACCGTGATGTTCGGAGAATGCTCGCCCGTGTTCCAAACGTAATCCTCGAAACCTGTGACCACCATCAGCTCCGCCGACATGTTCTCGCAGAAATCCTCCGTGAGCGAGACGATGCGAATCGCCGTATCAATGACAAAAAGAGACATGTTCACCACACTGTCACTGCCGCATGAGGTCTGCAAAACTGACTGATACTGGCCGGGAGAGGACAGTGACTGCCCATTCCACACCAACGGCAGATTGCTCTCGCACACCGTGCTGTCAACCGAAACCGCCTGATTGCGACACACATACAATGAATACGAAATCACACTGTCACACCCTGCACTGTTCGGAACAACAAAAACCGTGTCCACATTGTCCATAAACTCTATGCCGTTCATAATGGCCGGCAAATCGTCCTCCGGAACGGTATCGTGTATGGTACTGTAGGTGGTCGGCACGAGATGCACATGCAGCTGGAGCACCGTTTCAAGCGCATTCTCGGTGGGTATGACCACCGTTTGCGAAACGGTGTCCACAAACGTACAACCATACCAGGCCAAAGGAAGGTCATTATCACAAATCGTAGTGTCAACATGCTGTTTCACAAGTACTTTCACCGAATCTTCCGAAAAACAGTTTTCCGTATTGAAACCCCTCACAACATATTGGGTGGACTGTGTCGGAGTTGCGGTCGGGTTGGCAACAGAAGAGGACGACAAACTCCCCGCAGGAGACCATAAGTAAGTCACCGCACCCAATGCCTGCAAGGTCACACTTTCGCCCTGTTCCACTATAAAATCATCACTGACAAGAAGTTGTGGTTGCTGTATAACACTGAAATGAAGGATATAAAGACTGTCACAGGCGGTTTCCAAACTTTTAGTGAACTGGTATGTGCCCGATGTCGTGATGGACTGGCCGTGCCACTGGAAAGGCAGGTCGGAACTGCAGACCGCCGTGTCCATTTCGTAGATGTTATGGGAGACCGACACCAAGAAAGGCACAGTGGAAGAACAGCCGTTGTCATCCACATACGTGTAAGAGAGCTGGTATTCCGAGATATTGCTGTTCAATTGGAGCACATTCCCGGTGACGGCGGCCCCTTCGTAGGTTCCGCCTGCCGGGTAGCCCTGCAGCACCACCACCGAATCGGAGAGACAGGCATTGACGCTCGCGTGCGTCACGGTTGGTTCGAAATCCGCAACCGTCACGTATGCGACGGAAGAGGTGCCGACGGCATCGGTCACGGTGACCGCATAACTGCCCGCACACAGCGAAAAAGCCGTGTCAGTGGTCTGGGACTGGGCATCATTCCAGTGATAGGAATAGGGAGGTGTGCCCCCTGACGCGGATGCAACCGCATAGCCGTTGCAGGTAATCACCGGAGGATCCACGCAGGCGGCATTGCATGTACCGTATGTGGGCGATGCGTTGGTGGTTGACCAAGTTCCGCCATCGGGCAACCGCCGCTTGGTCATGCCCGTCGGAGCTTCGCCTATGAACGATTTCCTGTTCGAAGGGATATTGCTAAAAGAGGCAAGCGAACCGTTGAAGCCACAGTCGTTGACCGCGGGCACACAAGGTGCACACGTGGAGCAGTAATTAGAGGAAGAGCCCCAATATATGGCATCTTGAGGCACCCCGTTCGCATCATAAAAAGCAAACCACCCTCCACTGTTCGGGAACCACAAACGAGAGCCACCGCCGAAGCAATAACGGCTGCTTACCACCACCTCCACCACATTCCCGCCATTGGCAACCAACAGGTTCGACGGCACCGCCGGCGCGTTCTCTCCCCTCACCACGCAGAAGCCCTGCGGAGGAACCACCGTACCCTGCGGAAGCACGAACCCGCCGCCATAGTTCTCGAAAAAGAAATAATCCCCATCCTGTGCATTATTGCCCAAGAAATAGCAAGAGATATCAACCGATTCGCACTTGTGCGGATTGTACAGCTCTATCCATTCGCCAGACATCTCTTGATCGAAATAGGCGCTTCCCACGATAGAGCCATCCCCTTCCACGGGCTTCAGCATC
The DNA here is from genome assembly GCA_017527945.1 of Bacteroidales bacterium. The sequence continues at coordinate 10,012 of JAFXPL010000049.1, forward strand.
ACCTCGTTAATCATAATGGTCGGCCCCTCATACTCACACCCCGTCCCACTGCAAATCCCGTTCGGAAAAGTGGATACAGACACAGAAAGCGGCTGCGGACAAGAGACCACCCACACAAGCAAAAGTCCGATAAATGTGCAAAAACGCCGTTTTATATTCATCAAGTGATTTTTTCGGGTGCAAAAATATAAAAATTGTGCTGCATTTTTTTTATTTTTGCACTTTGACAATTTTGTCAGTATTTTCTCAAAGAAATACATATATATGTCTGACAAGCAAAAAGATAGCAAAAAACTCGCCATACTAAAGGCGGCGCAGGAGGAATTTGTAACGAAAGGATATGACGGAGCCCGCACAATGGAGATCGCCGAAAAAGCCGGCATAGGTCATTCTCTGCTGCACTATCACTTCAAGACCAAAAAAGAGCTATTCAAATGCGTGGTGCAGCAGAAAATGGACCTGCTACGGCAAGCCATCCTCGTCAGCTGGACAGATTCGGGCAATGGCCTCCTGGAAAAACTGAGCGAAATCATCGGAAAGCATTTCGACTTCGTCATGGAGAACGCTGACTACCTACGTTTCCAGTTTCAAGAGATGGAACGGCATCCCGAGCTGTTTGAGGAAATCAAAGCAGCCGTGCAAGCAGGGCTTAGGCAACTATCCTCAGCATTGCAGGAGGAACTTGACCGCACAGCAGCCGAAGGATCCATCATTCAAACCGACGCACAAATGCTCTTAGAAGACATTCTGGCCCTGAATCTCTTCTTCCACCTTGCCGCCCCCACCCTGCACAAAATCGAATGCCAGAAATGTGACAAAAAATACTACGAAAAAAGGAAAATGGAAAATATCGCCCTCATCCTGAACCGCCTGACCCCAACTCCCAACCACTAATCACCAACCACTAATCACCCTTCATCAAAAAATCGTATTTTCGCGCGCCAAAAATATTTATGGAGAAAAATCTGAGAATTGGAATAGACATCGGTTCCACCACTGTAAAAATCGTGGTGTTAGACACTGAAAACCAGACACTTCACGCCGATTACCGCCGACACAACATGAACGTGCGGGAAACCGTGCACACGGTGTTGCAACCCGTCGCGGAACGTTTTGCCGACGCGACGGTCCGCGTGGCCGTCACCGGATCCGTCGGCATGGGCTATGCCGACCTTTGGGGATTCCCGTTCGTGCAGGAGGTGATTTCCGCCGCCACGCTCGTCAAGGAGTCGTTCCCGCAGACCCGCACCTTCATCGACATCGGGGGCGAGGACAGCAAGATGATCTTCTTCGACAAGGGCCGCATGCCGGACATCCGCATGAACGGCAACTGCGCGGGCGGCACCGGTGCTTTCATCGACCAGACTGCCAGTCTGCTGAATGTCGATACCGCCGAACTGAACACGCTGGCCGAGCAAGCCGAGCGCGTCTATCCCATCGCATCGCGCTGCGGCGTGTTTTCCAAAACCGACATCCAGAACCTGCTGGCCCGCAACGTCAGCAAGGCCGATGTCGCCCTGTCGGTGTTCCACGCCGTCTGCCTGCAGGTGTTGGGCACGCTCTCGCGCGGGGTCGATGTGCAGGCACCCGTCTTCTTCTGCGGCGGTCCTTTCGCCTTCCTGCCCAAGCTGAAACAGGTGTTCCTGGAAAACCTGCAACTCTCGGAGGACGACTGCGTGGCCGTACCCGACGCCCGAGTGGTGCCCGCCCACGGCGCAGCTCTAATGAGTCAGACGGCTTGCCCGAAACCGATGCGGGTGACCGATTTCATCCGCACCGTCCAAGAACAGGCCATGGGCGACGAATCGCGACTGCTCTCCAACCGCCTCGATCCGCTGTTCACCGACAAACAGCATTTCGAGCAATGGAAAGCCGACAAGCAAAACTTCTTCGTGTCGCGCGTGGGCTGGGACGAGGTGAAGAGCAACGAGGTCTATATCGGCATCGACTCCGGCTCCACCACCACCAAGTTCGTGGTATTGGACACGGAAGGGCGCATTCTCTTCTCCGACTACTGTTCCAACAACGGAAACAGCTTCGAGGCATTCCACGGGGCGCTGAAACGGTTCGCGCAGGCCTGCAAAGAGCACGACTTCGAACCGAACATTCTCAACAGCGCGGTCACCGGCTACGGTGAAAATTTGTTAAAAACGGCCTTCGGGCTGCACCACGGCGTGGTGGAGACTATGGCCCACTACCTCGGTGCCAAACGCGTGTCGCCCGAGGTCTCCTTCATCCTCGACATCGGCGGCCAGGACATGAAAGCCATCTTCGTGGAGAACCAAGCCATCCGGAGACTGGAAATCAACGAAGCCTGCTCTTCCGGCTGCGGCTCTTTCATCGAGACGTTCGCCAAAATGCTGGGCTACACCGTGGCCGACTTCGCCCGCATCGCCTGTGAGGCGAAACATCCCTACGACTTGGGCACACGATGCACCGTGTTCATGAATTCCAAAGTAAAACAGGCCATGCGCGAAGGCACCTCCGCGGAAGACATCTCCGCAGGATTCGCCTACTCCGTCATCAAGAACTGCCTGTTCAAAGTGTTAAAATTACGAAAAATCGAGGAGCTGGGCGACCACATCGTGGTGCAGGGCGGCACCTTCAAGAACCTCGCCGTAGTGCGCGCCTTGGAGTTGCTCACCGGCAAAGACGTGCGCTTCGCCGACATTCCCGAGCTGATGGGAGCCTACGGATGCGCCCTCTACGCCCGCGAACAGGAGGTCACCAAGGTGCTTTCCCTCGACGACCTGCTCTCCATACAACAGTTCGAGAACAAACAGCAGGTATGCCCCGGTTGCCCCAACCACTGCACCGTTCTGGAGTACCATTTTTCCAACGGACAGACCTTCTATGCCGGCAACAACTGCGAAAAGATATACACCAACCACACGGAAGTGCAGACGAAAGGGTTCAACCAGCACCACCGGCGGCTGAAGATGCTGTTCCGGCGGCCTTTGCTCAACGACGCAGGCGGCAAACCGGTAATCGGCATCCCGCGCGCCCTCGGCATGTTCGAGCTCTACCCTTTCTGGCACGCGCTGTTCCACGCCTGCGGCATCCGCACCGTGCTATCCGGACCTTCCACAGTGAAACAATACGAAAAGGGCATTCACACGGTGATGTCGGAAAACATCTGCTTCCCCGCCAAACTGATGCACGGACACATTTTCGACCTGGCCCGCCAAAAAGTGGACCGCATCTTCTACCCCTTCATCGTCATGGAGGCGCCCTCCGACAGCCAAGCCCGCAACAGCTACAATTGCCCCATCGTGGCCGGCTACTCCGACGTGGTACGCAACGCCATCGACACGGAGGAGCGCTTCGGCATCCCCACCGATGCACCCATCATCTCCATGAACAACGAGGACTATCTCAGGAAAGGCTGCATTTCATACCTCAAAACACTGGGAATCAGCAAATCAGCAGCTAACAAAGCGGTGGATTCGGCCATCATCGCCCAAAAAGAATACTTGGAAGAGTTGCATACTGAAGCCACAGAAGTGGTGGCCAAGGCAAAGAAGGAGGGCCGCATGGTGGTCGTCCTCGCCGGCCGGCCCTATCATTCCGACCCGCTCATCCAGCATAAAATCTCCGATTGCATCGCCGACATGGGCATCGATGTGGTGACAGAATTCGTGGCAGGCGACGCGGACGCGGCGGTTTATCGCGAACTGATGGCCGTCACGCAGTGGACTTACCCGAACCGCGTCTTCAAAGCTGCCCATTACGTCGCCAACAGCCCCGACAACGTGCATTTCATGATGATCACCTCCTTTGGCTGCGGTCCCGACGCCTTCATCATCGACGAAACCCACGACATTCTCGACCGAAAAGGCAAAAGTTTCACCCTGCTGAAAGTCGATGACGTCAACAACATCGGCTCCCTGCACCTGCGCGTGCGCTCAATGGTGGAAAGCCTGAAGTTCAGTCACCAGCAGAAAGTCAGCAAACCCTACGTCACCACCCCGCCTTTCACCGTCACCGACCGCAAGCGCACCATCCTCGGGCCTTACTTTGCCGGAGGCTACTCGGAGTTTCTCCCGACGGTGTTCAAGATGGCCGGCTACAACCTCATCAATCTGCCGCTCGGCGACAAGGAGTGCGTCGATCTCGGCCTGCAATATGCCAACAACGAGGTCTGCTACCCTGCCACCATCGTGGTGGGCAGCCTGCTGAAGGCGCTGCAAAGCGGGGAATACCCGTTGGACGAGACGGCGGTCATCATCACGCAGACGGGCGGACAATGCCGCGCCACCAACTACATCATGCTAATCAAGAAGGCCTTGGTGGCTGCCGGCTTCGAGAACGTGCCCGTGCTCTCCATGGCGTTAGGAAACACCCTCGCCAACGAGCAGCCAGGCTTCACCTTCGACACCAAATCACTGGCCCTGCCGTCCGTGTGCACACTGCTCTACGCCGACTGCCTGTCGCGCATCTACTATGCCTCTCGCCCGCGCGAAAAACAGCCCGGCATCGCCAAAACATTGCACCAGAAATACATAGACCTCTGTCTTCCGCTCATCGAAGCCCGTGACTACCGCGGAATGAAACGCTTGATGAAGCAGGCCGCGGCGGAATTCACCGCCAACATCGACACTGGAAAAAAACTTCCGAAAGTCGGCGTGGTGGGCGAAATCTACATCAAATACAACTCCTTCGGCCACCTCAACGTCCTGGATTGGCTTGCCGAACAAGGCGTGGAGGTCGTCGCCCCGTCCATCTACAACTTCTTCGTCAACAGTTTCGTGAACCGGCACATCAACAAGGAGAACCATATCAAGCCCGTGGATCTGCCGCTGTTCCTGACAGACGTGGTCTATAAAATTCTCTTCCGCTATGCCAAGTCGTATGACGAAGCCTGCAAGGATTTCCCGTTCTACCGGCCCTTCGCAGACATGTTCCACGAGGCGAAACTGGCCTCGCGCATCGTCAACATGGCGGCCAATTTCGGCGAAGGCTGGCTGATTCCGGCGGAGATGTCCTCCTTGGCGGAAGACGGCGTGAAGAACATCATCAGCCTCCAGCCGTTCGCCTGCATCTCCAACCACATCATCTCCAAGGGCATCGAGAAGAAAATGCGCAAGCTTTACCCCGATGTGAACCTGCTCTTCCTCGACTTCGACGGCGGCACTTCCGAGGCCAACGTCTTCAACAGGCTGCATTTCCTCATCGAGAATAGTTAGTCTTTAGGCATTCAGCAAAAACAAAAAGGGCGAGGCACCGTTCATGATGCCTCGCCCAAAATCATTAACCTATTGTTCACTTATAAGCTCTAAGTTCTAAGTTCTAAGCTCTAAGCTCTAATTATTTCACAATCGTGATGGAACCATTGAACGTCACGGTCTTGGCCTTTCCTTTATATTGGAAAGAGTAGTAATAGACACCATCGGAGAGACCCGTGCCATCGAAGATCTGGCTGCCGGGATAAATGGTGCCGTCTTTGGCGTAGGTATCGTAATTCTTGGCATCATACACCTTCTTGCCCCAACGGTCGTGGATGAGCAGGCGGTTGTTACGATAGCCGTCAGGATCCTCCAGATTCACGTTGGTGTTCAGATTCTCAATGGCAAACACATCGTTGATGCCATCGCCGTTCGGGGTAATTACATTCGGGAAAACGAGGTCCTGCTCAATGACAATCGTGTGCGTGATTTCGCTGGAGCAGCCGGAGTTGCTCTCCACATGCAGGGTCACATCGTAATCGCCCCAGCTGGTGTAGGTATGCGGTTCAGCAAAGTTCACGGAGTCGATGGTGCCATCGCCGAAGTCCCAATAGAAGCTACCTTGGCCGCCCGTCACCATGGATTGGTCGGCATAGTTGATGAAGTTCACCACACCGCCGCTCTCGCTCAGCATGGAGATCATGGGGTCGGCCTCAAACTCGGCTATCGGTTGCGGGTTGACATAAATGGAGTTCCAATAGGCGATGGAATCGACACAGCCGTCCGAAGTCGTCATCTTCATCAGCAACGAATAGGTGCCGGGGTCGTTGAGTTGGAAGACGGGATCTTTCTGTGTGGAGCTGTATGCCACACGGGAGTTCCCGAAATCATCGAAATCCATAAGATACCACTCGAACTGGGCGTCTTCCGGGGTTGAATGGTTTTCAATACGCAGGTTCAGCGGCGCACAGCCGTTCAGGTCCGGCATCTCGAAATCAACCACAGGCCGATCGTAAATACCCACATTGATGGTATCCGAACCGACACAGGTCAAGCCAGTCGCATTACTGGAGGTTCTCACCGTCACGACATATTCGCCAGCAGTAAGCACTTCGATATCCGGCGTGTTGTCACCGGTGTTCCACTCATAGACCGTGGTCTGTCCCTCGGCACCGGCCTGGTCGTAATTCGTCTCCAAAACCGAAATGTCGCCATAGCAGATCTTGTAATCCTCACCGAGATCCGGTTCAGGATGTCCCACCACCTCCATGTGATTCGTCGTGTCATACACGCAACCCAGCTCGTCCATCACGTAAATGGTGTACTCTATGTTGCCTGCGGTATCAGGAATGACCTGCGGACCATTGGCGCCGGGACCTGACACCCATGCGGAATCAACCAAAACCTGGTAAGACCAATCCTGTGGCAACAGTGCCGGGTCAAGGGCAATTTCCCATTCCGTAAGCCATCCATTATCAACACTCCATCCATCCACGACTTTGATGCTCCAAGTGCCGTTCATCGGACAGCCAATCAAATTTGCGAAAGAACCCTCTGGGTGGAAGACATTGGTCATGGCTGCTACGTTGGTAGAGTCCATTCGACCATTATTGACATTGGAAGTTGCATATACATAGTTGGCAGAGTTGTATTGATATCCGTTGTTCGTGTTATTCGACCACACATAGTTCCACGGTGTCCCCATAGGATTGGAATTGGGATCGCACGTAGAGCCGTTGCTGCCTCCCACGACACCGAAGTCAGCTCCACTGCTTCCTGACGAAAGCCACCCCCACTCACTTTGGGGAATCGAACTCGAACAGCCTGCATTACTACCGGTTTCATACTTACGGACAATCGAGACATAGTTTCCGTTTGGACATGTCAATGAAATCCAAATATCCCCGACGAAAGAGTGCTCCATTTTGACACGGACAAACCAGATGTCGTTCGGTGACTGAATGGTGGCCGTAGGTGAGAAGCTGGTAAATGTCACGGGTGACACATAGGCGCAGCCTGATCCGCAATCCATACCATCAGGGAGGAATATCGTGTCGTTCACCGAAAGCGCCGTAATCTGCTCGCTTCCGACAGTGTCCGCTTGCACAACGGACAGGTGGTCGTAGCCCACCGACAAGTCAACCTCCGTCCCAGCACATACCTGCGGAAAGTCCAGCACCTCACGAATAGGGTTGGAAGAGGTCCTGACCCTGAATGTCTGCGGCACGTAGGATATACAACCTGCACTGTCAGTGATGGATATCGCGACATCATAACCGCGCCCCTCCGGGAAAAAACGGTCAATTTCAGACACTCCGACACTGTCAAAAGCCTCCCAGCCGAAATCCCAATGAAAAGTGGAGGTGGCGTCATCCTGATGATAGCTGAAATCGTTATCGGGGTAAACACCTTTCACGGCAATATGCATGTTATCGTACGGACAAACATCCAAATAGTAATAGCCGTCGGCTTCCAGATGCGGCACCTTCGTGCAGTTAAGCGTGTCCATTACAACTTGCACACGTTGACACGGGCGAACGCACTCGGTGGTGATAACAAAACCCGCTCCCTGTTCGCTCCCGTCCGACTTAAACCGTATGGTCAGCGAACCATCACTGCGCAATGTGGCCGCCACATTGATACTGGTGGCACCGATGGAGTCACAGTTGGTAAAGTATGCCAACAGCATGGAATCCACAGCCACGGGACCGTCATAAAAGAACAACGTATCGCCACACGGCAGGTCGAACGACAGCATATCCACGTTAGCCATCACGGCTCCATTGTTTGGATCATTCGAGGAGATGTTTATCGTTACATCCATATTTGGAGAAAAATCTCCGTTCAGACCGCCATCGTCATAAATCGTGAAATTACATCCCGTATAATGAGGCTGGGCAGAGGAGTTCATTAAGATGGTCGTCTGGGCAGAAACAACTGTCACAAACGAAAAAAGCACCAAAACTGATAATATCTTTTTCATTTTTCCCATTTTTTCAAGGTTACAAAATTAAAAACCGCATGATCTGAGATAGGCTTGAAGCCGGGCGTCGAGTTCCGTTTCCGGTGCCACCACCACATAGTAACCGGCGCGATGCAACGGAAAAATATTCCATCTGTATTTGTCCTGGGGCAAGTCCCATTTGTATGGATTCAACGCTCCTGTGCGAATAATCTCTTCCTCATCATAGGACATCCCTGCCGGGACATACTGATCCAAAGGTTTCATTGCCTGTGTATTACCGTCAATAGGTTTCCCGATAACCACAGCTGTATTCACCATGAGGTAATTCATGCTAAGCAGTTCAACAGGATTTGACGTCTTCATTTGTTCCACCTGCTCGTGTGACAATTGCTCATAAATCATCTCCGAAGGGTAAAAATCGCTCATAGGTATCTGCCTCTGCGCGAACCCGACGAGCATCACACTCATCACGACTGTCGTCAATACTAATTTCTTCATATCGTTAAATTTTAATACTTACTTTTCTTTCTGAAATTCTTGTCCTTCATTGTACTCTGTCGCATAATCCCCACCGTTTGTTACATTCCACATTCATTTTTTTCAACATTTATCTCGGCAGGAAATCGAAAAACAACATAAATATTTGATTATCAAAATTATAAAACCGATTATTCATACAATAGATATTTCGCCCGGATTTCCTTGAACCTATCCAATTCCGGCTGCCAAGAGGCGCGAATCTCCTTCTCTGAGGTACCTGCAATGATCTGCTTGCGTAGCTGGTCGGTGCCGGCGAGCTTGTCGAAGAAGTTGTTCTTCAGGAAGAACGATGTCTTGTCGGAGCAACTCCAATAAGCATCAAGCAGATAGCGAAGTTCAAAGCTGCCGGACGTGTGAGTCTTCCATCGGTCGCCGAGGACAAGCAGACGGCCCCGGCACTCCTGATCCTTGAAAGGAGGGTTCTCTGACACGCCGGGGATGGCATGAGGGGTGAATCGGTAGTCGCCGGCCTGCATCCCGGGTGCACCGTACATTTCGAATGGGTGCTCAGTGCCACGCCCTACACTGACATTCGTGCCCTCGAAGAGGCAAAGCGACGGGTAAAGATAGACCGCTTCCGGGGTCTTCAGGTTCGGCGAAGGCGCAACGGGCAGATCATAATGCGTCGCATGCGTGTATCCCTCCAGTTTCACGACAGACAGGTCGCACTGCACACCGTTGGCAAGCCACTTCTCGCCGTTGATCATCCGTGCATACTCCCCTATCGTCATGCCATAGACCACCGGCACGGGGTGCATACCCACGAAGGACTTGTACTGCGGTTCCAGCACCGGCCCATCGACGTAGAAGCCGTTGGGATTTGGGCGGTCGAGCACAATGACCCGCACGCCGTTCTCCGCTGCCGCTTCCATCACATAGTGGAGCGTAGAGATGTAGGTGTAGAACCGGCAACCCACATCCTGCAGGTCGAAGAGGATGACATCCACATTTTGCAGCTGTTCGGCGGTCGGTTTCTTGTTCTTGCCGTAAAGGGAAACGACGGGAAGGCCCGTTTTCGGATCTTTGCCGGAAGCGATGGTCGCACCCGCCTCAGCCTGTCCGCGGAAGCCGTGTTCCGGGCAGAACAGTTTCAACAAATTGACCTTACTTGCAAGGAGCGTGTCCACCAAATGGGTGTTTCCAACCACAGAAGTCTGGTTTCCGCATAATGCCACACGCTTGCCCGCCAGCTCCGGCAAATAGGTTTCCAACCGCTCCGCACCGGTCCGCAGACTCGTCTGCGACTCTGGCAGCTGTCCTGAGGCAGGCGCACCCGGCTGCGCACAGGCTGTCGCCATCAAGGCCAGCCACAATACTGTTATAAGTTGTTTCTTCATCATTTCGATTGTCCAAAGAAAAAGAAAGCTACCCTTTCGAGTAGCTTCTCTTGTTAAGAAGAGGGTTATTTTTCAACAACCATCTTCTTGGTTAACACTATCTCTTTGTAATGGATGCTGTAGTAATACACTCCGGCGGCAATCGCATTCGTGTTCAGGTCGAAATGGTTATCACCCTGCTCAGCCTCCTGGGTGTCGGTGTAAATCACCTGTCCCGCAGCATTCGTCACTTCCAAGGTCACCTTGCCGGGTTCCGGCACAGAATACGGGATGCGAGTGACCGTGATGGACGGGTTCGGTTCGTTTTGTCCGAGATAGACACTGTTCTCCGTCTCATAGTCGTCAATCGAGACATTGGTGCAGGAGAGGGAGCGCTTGGTGTCGTTAGACGGTTTCTTGTCATTCTCGATGCTCACGGTGGCCTTCACCTCCCAGTTATGGGTGAGGTTCGTCACTACGAATTCATGGGTAGCCGTGTAGATTAACGAATCACCAGGCAGCAAGTGCTGCACCACGTGCTCCGTTTCGGTCACAATGTCACTGCCGGTACCCACATTGAACGTGATGTCAAACTCTTCCACAGCGGAGTTGCCGTTGTTGTAAATAGCCACCACCGGTTGGATGACACTGTTGATTTGCAGGCAAGGGCCGCCGTGGGATTTATCCTCAGGATAGACCACGCGACTGACTGCCATGTCGGGCTGGCCTATCACCAGGTTGATGTCGTCGATACTGGGATCGATCCTGTACTTCTGACCCGTGACCGTGAAGCGGAGACGGGCCACCTCGTCGATGGGACCCAGAACGGTGAGATGTTCCAGCCACTCGGCACCGCCGTCTTCCTTGGTCAGCTCGTCAACAGTCTGGTAATATTCGCCAGAGCCCACTTCCACGCGCATGACGAACTCGGTGTTGGCGGCACCCGCGAAATACTTGTAGAAGTTGAGTTCTGCAGGATAAATATCGGTATAGTGCATATTGATACAACCGCTGGTGATAGATGTCCACTTGTTCTGGTTGGTGGTGCTGTTCACGCCACTCACTGAAGCATAACCTCCAAACATCTCAAGGCTGGTGCCTGCGGAGGTATGATCATGGGCGGGACCACCGCCGAACGCGCTGTTCTGAGATGCGCCTGCTTTCTCCTCCCACTTATAGTTGTTGATATTGGAGGAGGTCAGCGTCCACTTGACAGGAAGTTCGTAATTGCCCACATCGCCGACCGGGATGAACGGTTCCACGAACGGCAACTGCTCAACGACCATGCTCGTCACTTCCGCATCGCTGCCACGGGAATTGTTGGTCAAATACTGGTCACCGTCATAAGTAATTTGGAAATCAACGTGGAAGGTTCCCTGAGCGTTAAGATTCACGTTCGGAATCGTGACGGTCATTTCGCTGTTCGGGGCAAGCGTGCCGGATTCCACCGTTTTGGTGTACGTGCCCGTCGTCGCACCAGTCACCGTGGCCGTAATAGTCATCGGGTTACCCATGCTGAGAGTCTGCGGTTGGGTACCATAGTTCCGGACATTGACCCGGATGTTGGCATTCTGGTCGGGGCAGATGTCGCCCACGGGGTGAAGCACGCTCGGGATGCCGAGGTCAACCTCCATCGGGACACTGAGCAGCACGGCGTAATCCTCCGTCTCGCCTTCGGCAGTGGCGCTGTTGTTATAGAACGAGCACGGATCCGTCACGTTGACGGAGGCGCAAATCACGCGCATCCGCGTCAAACCAGCGCTGGCATCCGTGGGGATGTTGACAATCTGCGATGTGACTGCATTGGCATCCCCGGCAGGCACAGAGCCGCTGTTCATGATGAGCTCCGTGGCCTCGAATTCGCCGTTACGGTTATAGTCGATGTACGTGCGTTTGAAGACCGCCTTGGTGTTCGTGGCCGTGAAAGCATGAGTGACGCTAAGCGTATATTCCTGGCCCAAAATCAGTTCCACCGGGGCAACCGTTTGCGTGTAGTCGGTGTACATACCATTGCCCGGGGCAGTGGGATGATTCGTGTAGGGAGCGCCGGTACCGTTGTTCAACGCCGCAAGGCTGACGTTGGTGATATGGGCACCCGTGTTCAACGACAACGGACGCGACTCGCAGGGATCTTCCTTGCTCACATAAATGGTCGTGGTATCGTTCGGATGATAGGTGTCGGAAGTCAGCCCCGTATAGGCTCTGAGCGGCGTAGCAAAATAGACATCCGTCAGGTCGCAAGGCGTGGTGAAAGTCATCGTGGCAGTAGCACCTGCGGCGATTGAACCCGTGTAGTTCTGGGTCACCGGCGTGTTGTTGGCCAACTGGTAGTAAACCGGGAAGTTGGAAGCTGCCTGTGAACCGTAGTTTCTGATGGTGACCGTCACATTCTCCGTGGTGGTGTAGTTGTTGCTTTGCGGCACCGGAGCCGTGATAGCCGTCACACCCACATCGTGCTGCGGCACCGTGGTGTTGATGGTAATGGTGGCCTTCGGCGACTCGCAAGTGTAGTTCATTTTGAACTTCGTATGGACACGATAGGAAGAGAGCGTGAAGGAAGATGACGCAGTCAGCGCGGTGTTCTGCGCCTTGGTCAGCATCTTGCGGGTGGGATTCGTCATCTGGTTGTTCGCAAACTTGGGAATCGGGTTGATACCGTAGTTGGTAGCGCAGCTGGCGTTGCCGCAATTATGTTCCAAATAGAGATAAAGTCCTTCGCCGGCATAGTCGAAGCCGCCGTTGATGGCAAAGCCGACCCAGCCAGTCTGATCGAAGAACATGTCGCCGTCATACACCAGTGTGGCATTGGATGTTTCCGTAGGCCAGTTGATACTGGTATTGCCCGTGGCGATGTTCTGCGCGTCGGCAGTGTTGGCCAACCAGCACTTCACCGGGATGCCCACGCCGTTGGCGTCAGCCGTCAGCAACTGGAAGTAGATGCTGTCGATGCGGCCGCCCGCATTGTTCATGTCTTCCTTGTTGAACAGTATCTTGGCGTATGAATGTCCGTTGGTGAAATTGAACGGGGCACCGTTCGTCTGATTGGAAATGTTGCCTGTGCCGGCCACCACACTGGCATTGAAACCGTTGGATTCGACACGGCCGCTGTAGTAATAGGTGACAGGGCTGTAAACGGGATCCGTAGTGAAACTGTTTCCTTCCGCGAACGGCTGGCTGTCGCCGGAATTCTCGTAGAAATAGAAATGGTTCAGCGTGGAAGTGGAGGGGGTCACCGTCTGCGTGCCACCATAAGGCACGTTGTAAGTGAGTGACTGCGGAGCGGCAGGCAAGGCCGGAATGTACATGGAACCGGTAATCGTGTCGTTCAATCTGTAAACCGGCATCGTGGCATCCGTCGGTGTGGTGTAAATCACATATTGGTAAATACGGTTCTGCGTGGCGGAACCGAGGTTCAAACCATTGTCAAACGTGATGGTGTTCTGCTGCAACGAAGAAATCGGCGTGCTGATGACGCTCGTTCCATTCACCGTGGCCGAACCCGTGAAATTGGCGTTCAACGTGAAGGTGCCCGCCGGAATCACGGAGGAAGCCGTAGTGTCTTGGTTGGTGACCTTCACCTGTAGCTGCGGGCTCAACGTGGTGGCGCATTGGTAGGAAACCGGATATTCCAACTCATCCGTACTCAAATCGTATTGCGGTCTGAAAACGTTGATAATCACCGGGATACGCTTTGTAACACAGTTACTCTGCTGGGTCTTTCCAGACATCCAGAAGACCACTGTGTCATACAACGGATCGGTCGTCATGTACGGCTCCGCTGTTGTGGTGGTACGAATTGGTGTGACCTGATCTTCCGTATTGTAGAAATAGTATTGGGTAATGTCGGAAAGTCTGTCGTCCGGCTGGAGGATGGTGTACGGTTGCGTGTAGGAACCGGTATAGACGAAGCTTTCAGGCAGATGAGCAGTGCGGGTGGAGGTGAACTGACCCGTGATGGTGTCGTTGCCGCCATAGACCACCGACTCGCCGTTCAGCGTCGTGTAAATCGTATAGTTGAACGTGATGTTAGCCGTGGGGGCGCTGAACAATTCCGACGGGATGGCGAATTCCACGACCTTGACCTCTTCGGAAGCGAACTCTTCGGCCACCGTATGCGTGACTTCCGTGCCGTTGAACACAGCGTGAATCACCACCTTGTTGGCCGGAATGGGCGTATTCAGCATATTCTTAACCTGAACCTTGATTTTACTCACGGTATCCATCGTGCAATGGTTGCCAGCTTCCGGATAGACCAGCTCCTGGGTCTCCACATCATAGCTCGGAATGTTGGGGACATGGAGAACGATCGGCACCTTCTCACTGCCGCACTCTAAGTTAGCCACGGTGAAACGCGCGTTGATACGTTTCGAAACATTGGTGTAAGCTCCCGTCGCCATCTGCGCCGCAGTGTTGGCCGCCTTCTTTTGGCACTGCACCAAAGAAGGCGTGTTCGTCTGGTTGAACTGAGGATAGCTGTTGGCACCCGTGACATAAACACCGCAGTTGTTGCACTGGGAGCCCGTGCCCGTGCAGTAGTCGGCACAGTTGGTTTCCATGAAGATTTCCAGGTTGCCGCTGTTGAAGTCGAACGGGGTCAGCATGTTGAAATAGAACCAACCGGTGTGGTCGAAATAGACACGCTCGTCGAGTACCAGCGTGGCACCCAAGATCTCGTCTTCCCAATTCACCGTCGTCGAGCCGAAGACATTTTCATCGGTACATTTCATGTAAATTTTCATCGGGATGCCGTCAGCAGCCGTGGCCGTCTGGGCGGTCTTCACATTCACGGCGAAAGAGGTAATCGTGCCGTGTCCGACTTCCTGCTCCAAATAGAGCATGCGTCCACGGGAGTAACCGTTGGTGAAGGTGAGCGGATCCGTGCCGGAGCCCGTGCCCGTACCCACAATCACATCGTCCACCGTTCCAGGGTTGGCATTCACATAGTAGGTAGTGTCAAAATAGATAAGCGGGGTCGTATAGGTGCTGCCATAACTCAGCAGGTTCCAGGCCTCGTAACCAGCACTCGTGAACCAGCCAAGCACTCCCTGCGGGATGGCAGAAGGCAGCTGGGCGGTCAGCGTGGTGGACTCATG
The DNA here is from genome assembly GCA_017527945.1 of Bacteroidales bacterium. The sequence continues at coordinate 25,091 of JAFXPL010000049.1, forward strand.
GTAGTTCACAATCACTGTGTCTGAGGCTATCGGCATCACCGCCTTGCCCTTGGAAACCACCGTAAGGCCCAACGTGTCGTTGAACGTCAGACGATCCTGGGCCAGCTTCGTGGACCAAACCTTGACCGCATAGTTGTGGTCAACATCGACCTGATTGTTGGTGAAATCATAAATACTGTTAAACGTGAACACCGTGGTCTCATGGCTGTGAAGCGTGTCGGTGAAATTCTCCGTCACAACGCTTCCGCCGTTGACCGTGTAGTGCAACTGGATGGGCGGGTAAATATCCGTGGTACCATTGTTCGTGATGCGCACCTGCAGGTGCTCGTGCCCCAGGTCACAATCGGACACCGGATTGACCAGTTCCAGGACGGCAACATCATGCACATACGGTGTATCGACCACCGCGCCAAGCATGAAACGTCCGGTCAGCTGCGGTTCATAGTTGCCGTTGTTCAGATAGAAGAAGGTGGAGTCGCGCAACGGAGTCTCCGCCTGTGCACAAAGATAGTTGCCGTGAGCAAGCATCTCCAAACCGACATAGAACTCACCCGTGGTGTTAGTCAAGGCAAAGTTATGGATCGGAATGATGTTCCAAGCCCCTTGTTGCAGCGTGCTGAAATCAACCACCTGCGAAGTGGCCAGTATGTTGCCGGAAGCATCGGCCACGAAGGCGCGGAACCCGTTCTCCGGATCGGCGATGTAGGTCTGGTCGTAATAGTATTTCACGGCCGTGACGGCCAGTTCTTCATTGGTCTTGTATCTCACGCAAGGACGAATAATCGTGTTATAGTCGCCAAGCAGCATCACCTCTTGCGTGGTGTCGGCATAGTTGGCCACGTTCTGCGTAGTGACCATGCGCCAGTGCTGGGCATTGTTAATGTTATGCTGGTCATTGGCGCAGCGAACCTCCACATCCTTCACCTCGGCCACATTGTACTGGTGGTCCGGGAAAGTCACCAGCACCTCACCGTGATAAGGGATGTTCGGAATGGTCAGCGAATCGTGCCATTGTTCCGCAGCACCCGTGACGTTGAGGTAAACCTTGACGTTCGACTGAGCCTGTGAGCCCTCGTTCTTGACGATGGCACTCACCACATCGCGCATCGAATATTCCGTGGGGGTCTCGCCCGCAGCATAAATCTTCGACACCGCAATATCGTTCGGGAACAGGTTTCTCACGCGAATACGGTCCACATTGATGTTGTTACCCGTTTTCGATGTGGCGTCAAACGCGATATAGACACAGCCCGTGGAGTCAAAGTTGGAAAGATCATAAGTATAGAGTTGCCATGTGGGAGTGGTCGCCGACTGTTTGTAACGCTTGATGAGCGTGTCGGTCTGGCCTTCCGGAGCAATGGCCGTATATGTGACGCCGCCGTTGGTGGAAACCTTCACCGACATGTAGTCGTTCTTGGCATCGGTCGAATTGGTGTTGTCATGAGCGAACCACAGTTCCAAAATGGGATGGGTGGAATTGTCCAGCACCGTCACCGGCAAAATGGCGCGGGAGGTCGTGTTGGCGGCAAAAGTCTTCGAGTTGAAGAACAAGCGGCCTATGCCGTACACCGGCATGATGCTGGGGTTGACACCTTCGCCGTTCTGGAACGACCAGTTGCCGGCTCCGCTGAGTTGCTCAATAGTCCAAGTCTGCCAGGTACCGTTGCTGAAGTCCTCTTCGTAATCGGGGATGATGTACTCCAGAGTGAAATTCTGACGGATTGTATCGTTGGTATGCTGGCTATCGCCCGGCACATTGATAATGATGGTGAAATCGATCGGCTGGTTGGACGGAATAACCACACCTGAAGTAAGCACCTTGTCCATCGTGTTCATGGAGGCCAGGGACCCAGAGTTCAAGTTCACCGTCTGGTTGATGTTCAAGGCTGTGGATTGAAGCTGGATGGTGGCAGGGGTGGAGCCGAAGTTCAGCGGATAACCGCCTCTGTTCGCGACCTTCACGGTAATCTCGTAAGAACTTTGCGGGCACTCGCCAAGGGCAGGGCTCACAATGGAGACCAGCGCGGCATCCACATTGGGGATGACGTTGGCATAGGCTCCCATGTAAGTGAGGTCGGAACGGGTGATGTGTCGAATGTCCTCCAAGACAGAAGTATGACGCCAGCATTCCAAACCCGACATCGGATCAGGCAACAGGCTCTCGTTCTCATTGGCAATCGTCGGCATCATGGAAATGCTTTCCGTGAGCGCAGGGATGGCCGACTCCAGCTCCGCGATGGTGTTGCGGGCCACCGTCTTGTACGCTACTACACCGGAACCGGAATAGAAGTCATTGTAAGTACCCGCTACCGTCGCGTTGCCGTTCAAGTAGATCGGATAGTCCGTGTTATCCGATGTCACCGTCTTGTTTAAAAATATGTTATTGTATATATAAGTAGTAGTGTTACCACTGTTGGAAACATACAGGCCGGCGGTGTTGCTATACGGAGCATCGGATTTCACCAACACACTGTTGTTCACCAAATAGAGACCGGCGCTGTTGTTGAGCTGAATAGCATAGCTATTATTTGCCGTGACCGGGTAGAAAATGATTTCGTTGTTGGTCACATAGCCGTCCATGTTCACATTGGTGTTGTGCGTGGATGAACTTGCATTCACGTAGATGGCTGCCGAACCATTGCCCGCCTTGATGTGGTTGTTGCGGACATAATAGTCCTGCGTGCCAGCATTGGAGACATTGATGGCGTACTCCATCTTCGTCACGGAGTCGATCGTGTTGCCGTTGATGTCCATTCCGGCAATATTCATGACACTCACGCCAGTAAAGTTCTGAGGATTCGTGGAGACGAACTGGCGAATATGGTTGTTGGAAATCACTCCGTTGGTATAAGTCGTGTTGATGGCACGATAGCAAGATGTGAAGTCGCAACTGTCGATGACCAAGTAGTTCCTCTTGGCGGCAGATCCTGTATAATTCACACCGAAGTTACCACCGGCGAAAACGCAATTGCGGAACGTGATGCTGTCCGGGACGGCTGCTGTGGCGGGGTTAGCCGTGGCCGCAGCCGTACGCACCACCGCACTGCTCACTACATCGGTGGAGTTCAGGTTATGGGCCGTAATCTTACAACCGTCGAACAGAATGTTCGTGCTACCGTTGCCGCGCACCACTACGCCTCTCGAAGCTGTGGCTGTGTCACGTCCCACGATAGTCAGATTCTTGAAGACATAGTCCTTCACATTGATCAACGTCACCGCGCCGAAAGTATTGGCACCGACATCGGTGTTGTTGTTCACGATCCGTACCGTATTCACGTCATCGCCCTGGAACGTGATGGTGTTCACTGCCGACTGCCCGATATAGGTTTCCGTGAAGTCGAAGTCCGTGTAGGTGCCGGGACGCAGGTGGAAGACCACCGGGCCACCTAAACCGCAGAAATTCAGCGAGGTTCGAGCCGCCGTGATGTCCGCGAAATCCGGATTGGTACCGCCGATAGTGTAATGTCCCTGCATCAAGCTGTCGCAGGCATACGGGGAAATCTTAATAGTATCGTTCTGATGATACCCGTCCGTCTGTCCGTTACGAGTGGTCACATAGGCGGTCACATAGTTGTACCCCTGTGTCGGGACGAACGAACCCAGCGACTGTGACGACTTGATGTCGAAGCAGATGTCACCTGTCCAGTTGTGGGTGCTGTTATGGGTCAGCTGGCCGGCGGCATCGCGAACCTCCAGTTTAAAGGTACCGGAGGTCATCTCGTTGCTCACAGGAGAGTGCAACGCATCGCTTCGGTTCGTGAAATAGACGCTCACATCTTGCGGGACTCCCGTAATCAAACAGTGAGGCATCGTGTTCAGGCTGTCCAAGCGCACGTCGTTCTGATGGATGTTCGTATAGTTATGGTGCGCCACGAGGAATGTGTCGAAACGGGTTTTGCTTCCGTGGGTGTCTTCCATGTAAATATGATAATGGATAGTATCCTGGTAGCAGATGGCCGGCAGCACCCATCGAGCGTTCACGGAGTTGCCGTTATTATTGAACACATTGTTCGTGAACGTGTTCGGCACCACCACCGTTTGTCCGCTGTTGATTTCATAACTGAACACCACACTGTTCAGGTTGATGGTGTCATTATCCGTCAACAAGGCCTTGATGGTGTAGGGTCCGAGCTTGTTGGTGAAGACGTTGCTTGTGCCGTAGTAGAGCGTGTCCTGCATCGTGATTTTCGGGTTAATCAACTCGCAGTTGGAGAAGCGCACCGTGACATTGTCGAGGAACCAACCGGCACTTTTGTGCGTACCGGATGCCCCGGTGGAAGCCTTGTTCAAACGGAACTGAAGGCGGAAGTGGGTGGGGTTGCTTCCCTCACTCAAGATAAAGTTGGTAATGTCAAACATTTCGTGCCGCCACCAAGTGTTGTTGGGCTGGGCCGTAATGCTTCCGGTTGCCCATGCCGAGTAGGTGTGTTCATCAAACTTACCACCCGTGATGGCACCTGACGAGCCCTTCGCGTCACCGTAATAAAAGGAGCTGTTGCTACTGAAATTCAGATTCTGCCATTGCCCCCAGTTGTAGTTTCCGTCCTCATCAAGGCCGTTGGCCACCTGGTAGTAAATGGACGTGTTATCCAATTGGTGTACCTTGCAGATTTGGTCAAAATCAAGGTAAATATAGTTCAACTGGAAACCCGGAGTTGTCAAAGGAATGACCCCCGTGGTGGCGTTGGAGTAGCCGGTTGCTGAATAAACGGGCGAGTGGAAACACTTCGGAGCCGATTTATACAGCTCATAGTTGCTGTTATAATCATCGTGTACCCAGTCCGGATAGGAAATACCCACGCCTGCCACGCGCCAGTCTCCCTGGGTGCCGCCCATGGCCGACCCCGTAGAGGAGACCATGATGATGGAAGCACCATCAAAATTTTCACGAAAAATGGTCGTTGTGTCCATCGGTTGGGCTAACAACAGCACCGGAACCAAAACGGCCGTCAGAATGAATAACAGTTTTTTCATATTTTCGATTTTATATTTATCTATGTAATTTATAATCAACTACTTAAAAACACATTTCACCTCTATTCTCCCACTTCTTGAGGACGGAAACGGAACACACAAAACCCGTTTCACCTCTTTAAACAATTAAGGGGGCAAAGATATAAAAAAAATATTTATACGCAATGGAAGTTCAAAAAAAATCAGCTATGTAAAATAGCCTCGCATTCTGACAGCGTTGTGGCCGCCATCAGACGGATTTTTTTCGGCTTGAAATGGCTGACTCCGCGGAAGTATCCGGAGTATAAGGTACGCATTTCCAAAACTGCAGCGCGCTCACCCTTGGCCTCCACATTTTCCCGAAGATGCCGCATCACTAATGACACACGTTCCTCGTAATTGGGTTCCGCCATTTCGATTCCTTTCAGCAAAGCCTTGATTTGCCGGAAGATCCACGGATTCCCGATGGCTGCGCGACCGATCATCACGGCATCCACACCGTATCTTTCCTTGTAGGCAACGGCCTTCTCCGCGCTGTTGAGGTCACCGTTCCCAATCACCGGAATCGCCATCCGCGGGTTGTTTTTCACCTCGCCGATCAGCGTCCAGTCGGCCTCGCCGCCGTATTGTTGCGCCCGCGTGCGCCCATGTATCGCAATAGCTTGTATCCCGACATCCTGCAATCGCTCCGCCACTTCCACAATGGGCTTGTCGGAACTGTCCCAGCCCAGACGGGTCTTCACCGTCACGGGCAGATCCACGGCCTTGACCACCGCCGAGGTGAGCCGCACCATCTTGGGAATGTCCTGCAGGATGGCCGAACCGGCACCCTTGCTCACGATTTTCTTCACCGGGCAGCCCCAATTGATGTCGATGAAGTCGGGACGGCCCTGCGCGGCAACTTGCGCCGCCGACACCAACGCCTCCTCCGTGCTCCCGAAAATCTGCACGCCGTAGGGCCGCTCGGCATCCGTGAAGTCCATCTTCCGAATGCTTTTTTCCACCACACGCGACAAGGCATCTGAAGAAACGAACTCTGAAACCAGAACATCCGCACCGTATTCCTTGCAGATACGCCGGAACGCCCCGTCTGTCACCCCTTCCATCGGAGCCAGATAGACCGGAAACTCGAACTGCCGCAATATTTCTTTTATCGTCATCATTTTCGGGCGCAAAAATAATTTTTTTATTTTTGCAGCCAATTCTCCAAACGGAAAAATTCAAACATTAAAAAATAAAACTATGATGAAGAAAATTTTCGCAGTATTTGCAATCGTAAGTGTAATGTGCTCATTGTCAGCACAAAAAGTAAGCGAAAGCGTCACTATTTTCGGCAAAGACCAACTATCGGGTTTCACCACCACCATCGAGAACACCACGATGGACATCGTGGAGAATGCCCTGGCCGACAAATTTGAGACCCAATTCGGGATGAAAGGCTCGAAGAAGAAAGGGTTCCACGTATATGAAAGCCAACCCTGCAGTGCTTTCGGCGAATCCCGCTACGACATCTATTTCACCACCGCCGAAATCGGCAAGAAGAAAGACAGGAGCACGCAAGTGATCCTCGTGGTCTCCACCGGCAACCTCAACTGCGTCACTTTCAACAACGACCCGCGCACCTCCCGTAACATCGTCACCTTCCTCGAAGCACTGCCCTACGACGTGGAGGCCTACAAAATCAAAATGCGCATCAACACGCTCGAAACCGAACTGACCAACCTCAAAAAGGAACGCGAATCCATCGAAAAAAACCGCGCCAAAGTGAATGACAAAATCAACAAGGCAAACGACGAAGCCAAGAAACTCTCCAACGACATTGAAAAGAAGACCGCTGAAATAGAGAAACTGCAGGACAACTTCAACCACAGCCAAGACGCCACCGTGAAAGACCAGATTTCCAAGGCTGTGAAAGAGAAACAGACCCTGCTGAAGACCCAAAGCAACAACCAGAAAAGCCTGCTCAACCTCAACAACGAGACCGTGAAACTGAACAAGAAACTGGAGGAAGTCACGAAAGCCATTGAAGAGAAAGAGGCTGAACTCAAGAAACTGAAATAAGCGACATGGCAACCATCATTGACGGGAAAATGATTTCCGACACGCTCAAGTCGGAAATTGCATTGAAAGTTAAAGATTTATTAGACAAAGGATTACGTGCGCCACACTTGGCAGCTGTCATCGCCGGCGATGACGGTGCCGCGCTCAGTTATGTAAGCAGCATCGAGAAACAGTGCAAGGGTGTAGGATTCATCTCCTCCGTCTATCACCTCTCCGCCAAAACCTCGGAAGAGGAATTCCTGTCCACCATCGACTTCCTGAACTCCGACGACGAGATTGACGGCTACATCATCCAGATGCCGCTGCCCAAGCACATCTCCATCGACAAGGTGACTGCGCACGTGGACCCGGCCAAGGACATGGACTGCTTCCATCCCGAGAACATGGGCAACCTGCTGCTGGGCAAGGAATGCTACCTGCCGGCCACCCCGCACGGCGTCATGGAGCTCCTACAGCGCAGCGGCGTTGAAACGCAGGGAAAGAACTGCGTGATTGTGGGGCGCAGCAACATCGTGGGCAAACCGTTGGCCATGCTGATGCTGCAGAAAAGCGTCAACGCCACGGTGACGGTCTGCCACAGCCACACGCAGAACCTGCCGCAGGTGTGCCGCCGCGCCGACATCCTCATCGTGGCCATCGGGCAGCCGGAAATGATTACCGCCGAATATGTCAAGGAAGGCGCCACCGTCATCGACGTGGGCATCCACCGCATCGACGCCCCCGACCAGCCCAAGGGATACCGCCTCTGCGGCGACGTGAAATTCGACGAAGTGGCGAAAGTCTGCGGCGCCATCACCCCGACACCCGGCGGCACCGGCGCCATGACCACCGCCTGCCTCCTCCTCAACACGCTGAACGCAAGACTGAAAGCTTTGGAAGACTAAAAAAAAGAGAGCGGGCTACCGATTCTCGGCTTCTGTCTGACGATTACAAAGGTGCAGGAAATCACAATTCTTGCACCTTTTTGTATCTTCTGTCTGCAAAAAAGGCTTATCCTTATTGAAAATATCCAAGAAAAGATTATTCAACTGCTTAAGCAACAAATCCTTATGGGCAAGTATATTAGAATCGTCCAAGAAACTTCCATAAAAAACATAATTTGAACTCCTCTTGTTGACTTCGCGCGTGCTCACGATGCCCACTTCCACCGAATCGGGCTTTGGGTTGACGGCATAATCATACATGAGGGCATAAAACACCAGCTGGAACAATTTGTCGTACTTAACCTCTGAAAAAAGCAGCTCCTCCGGCTTCTTTTCCTGTTTTTTGCCCGAGTCCTGCGCCTTCTGTTCCACCTCCTTGCCCACAGACTTTGTCGTCTTCGCCGAATCCTTCAGCCGCAGATGGCCCGGTTCCACTTTCCCGGTTTTATAATCCAGAATCATCACCCGGTTCCCGAAAGACTGCACCCGGTCCAAGCTGCCCGTCAACTTGACAAAAAACGACGATCCCCCACCCTCCGGCTTCACCTCGAATTTCGGAATCTGGATAACCTTCTCGTTGTCGGTGATTTTCCAAAAAGATTTGGCCAGCTCCGTCTTGGCAGTCTCCAGATAATTACCCACAGTCTCACTGACAATACGGCGGTTTATCAGCCACCCGCCTTGATTCAAATCATTCATTGTCAATGTTTTCCGATCCTTAAGTTTCATAATCTCCTCACAAGCATTCTTGTCAGTCGAAGCAATATGCTTGTCGAGAATGGCAGAATAGTTCTCCGGATTTCGCTCCCTGGCAATCTCGTCCAAGGCCTTCTTGTAAAGCGCATGAATCACAGTTCCGAGTTCGTATGGTTCCAAATAGTCCGTCAAGACTTTTGTTTCGCGAATACCCAGCAAAAAGCGAAGGCAGAACTTAAGCGGACAGGCGATATAAGTCTGTAGCGACGACGCCGAAAACTCATGAGCGTGCAACATCGCCATCACTTCACTGGTCTTTTTCATCTGCAAGGCCTCAGAAGGCGGTAGCTCCAGGTCGAAATCACGCTGGAAATGCTTTATCTGTATCGTTTCGGCAAGGTGCTGCGTTTCCACCTCGTATTCCAACTGAGCTATGAAACGACTCCGCTCGGCCATGCTCACGTCGGAGGCATTGTTATAGATGAGCGTCACGCGCTCCGCACGCTGCAGCAAACGGAAGAAGTGATAGGCATACACCTGGTCCTGATACAGATAGTTGGGCAAGGCATCCTTACCGTCGAACTTGAACTTGAAATCGAAGGGCAGCAAGGAATCGTATGTGATTCCCTTGGGCAGCACCCCCTCGTTCACCGACAGCATGATGACGTTCCGGAAATCCATCAGACGCGTTTCCAAAAGGCCCATCACCTGCAGTCCCTTGTCCGGATCGCCCTGCAGGTTGACACTGACAGCCGATACTGCCTTCATCACTGCATATTTCGCGAACGGGAAATCCACCCCCTCCTTCTCCACGAAATGGCCGTCAAAAAGGGCCTGCAGTTCCGAGAGGACTTTGATGACCTCGTCGAAAAGAGCCGTGTACAATGCTGACGCGGTTTTCAACTTGGCCAACTGGCAGAACGAACAAAGAACGGAAGGCAGACAACGGGAAAGTTCTTCTTTCGAGAGATTTACAAGCAACTCATTATTAGGAATTTGAGAATACCGCAACACTGTCGGGAAATAAAACGGCTGGGTGTCCGCATCGCGCAACAGCTCGTGGTTCCACAACTGTTCGAGTTGCTCCCCACTGAAAAGAAGCTCGGAGGCTCCGTCCGGAGTCAAGGCAAACACCGACTCATACACGGCCACAACCTGCTGCAGAAGAGCGCTGACCGGCGTGGCGCTGAACGGCAGCCCCATCGTCGCATTCACAACCGCATTCTCAGGCTGGTAGGAAAGGAGGAACGGCAGCAACAAGTTTTCATCCGCCAGCACGACAGCCGTATCCGACATGTTCAGCACCGTCTCCTTGTCGTCCGCCGGAACGCCCTGTTGGCGTTTTTTCTCCGCAACAATCCGCTCAACCTCCTGAATGGCGCAATAAATCTGGCGCATATTGCCGGAAGTGGCCATGATGGACATCCGTTTCGGAATGCTGGCGAAATCGCGCTCGCAAAACTCCAGTTTCCCAATGTCAATCCGCAGTTTTTCACAGTTCCGATGGATAAAAAAAGAGGTCTCGCGCTGCGCACCATACGCTTTTTCCGCCTCATCCAGATGACAATAGAATGGGTCGATGTCGAAAAGCACCTCGGTCCGGAAATGTTCCTGTAAGCAGCGAACAATCTCCAACTCCGACGGGGAGAGCGCATAAAATCCGGCAAAAAGCAGCCTCTTAAACGGTATTTTGGCCATGTACTCCGACATACTCTCCGCACAATTGCGGTAAACCAGTCCTTCGTATGCTTCTCCGCAATTCAAGATCAACTTTTTGTAATTCAAGTACATATCTGCAAGAAGTTCATTAAACAGAATCTTCTCGCGATCGGCATCCGACGGTTCATCCTTCCCAAACGGTATCTCGAAACGGGCGGCTTGGGCATATTCCCGCAAGATGGCCGGGACATCCTGCATCTGCATGTCCATGTCGCTGATATCTTTCAGAAAGACGGGTCCCCACGACAACAGATTTTGCAAACGAAAGCGTTCGTTCCGGAAATCCCGGACGAGCGTGTGCAGGTGCAGGAGCTGGGTGACGGGGTCGGCGACTTTCAGACCGGAAAGCCATCCCACGAACTCCTCCATCGTAAAAATCTGGGGTGCGAACATCGGGACGTGACCATTGCGCTCCGAAAGGCCCTGCAGGAGCTTTCGGCGGGCACGCCGGTTAGGAAGCACCACGGCGACATCGTGCATGGGGACACTCGTGTCCGCAAAAATCTTGTCAATAACATGTGTAAGAAAAGGGACCATAGATAAACAATCAAAGGCTGCAAATGTACACATTTTTCAACTTTGCAGCATGATCATCCGCTATTTCTTACGCTTTTTATGCTGGGATTCCTTGCGTTTGCGCATCTTTTCCACCGACTTTTGGTAGCGTTCCCGCACGTGGGAGATGTATTCATCGGTGAACTTCGGCGTGCCATATCGTGCCATTTTCGACTCGATGTTGGCGGCACGGCCACGCAGATAGGAAGTGGGATGGGCAGGGTCGCGCTTGCTCGGACTGGGGTAGCAGGCTGTGATGAGGGCGGCTTGGTGCGCCGTCAGTTGCGAAGCGTGACAGTGGAAATAGGTCTGCGCCGCCTTCTCCGCGCCGTAGATGCCCGGACCCATCTCGATCACGTTGAGGTAAACCTCCATGATGCGCTCCTTCGACCAGAATGTCTCGATCAGGAAAGTGAAATAAGTCTCCACCCCCTTGCGCACCCACGAACTGCGCGGCCAGCAGAACACATTCTTGGCCGTCTGCTGCGATATAGTGCTGCCGCCGCGATGCCGCCGGCCACTCTTGCGCTCGTCAATTACCGTGTTGATGGCAATCACATCGAAGCCGCGGTGCCCGAGGAAATAGTTGTCCTCCGAAGCGATAGCCGCCCGATACATGTAGGGGGAAATTTTCTCTATCGGCACCCATTTCTTGTGGATGCCCGTCCCGTTCTTCACCGCCTGCACGCACTGGAAAAGCGTGACCGGAGGGTTGACCCAACGATACAGCACAGGCAACAATATGCTTATAATGAACAATCCCAGGACAACTTTGCCTACGGTTCTCCAAAACCTTCCCACTTTTGATTTCTTGACCATAACTCTATCTGCAATCCTTAATATTAGCGATTTTTTAGGGCGGCAAAAGTAGTTTTTTTTCAGAAATCGACGAAGCCAAAATCACCTGTTTTTCCGAACTTATTGTATGTCAGAAAAAAATGTTATTTTTGCAACGTAATATTACGCCAATGTAATGTACTGATATAGAAATGGATTTACATCATCCAAACAGGATAATGAAACTTTTTTGAGGGCTGTTTTGGCAACACCCTGCCCTTTTCAGTCAGGCAGAGGCGACAAAAAAAGCGATTATGAAGATACTTTTCGTCATTGACACGTATTACACGAACAACAATGGAACCAGCATTTCCGCACAGCGTTTTGCTTCTGAGTTACGGAAACGCGGGCACGAGGTGCGCATCCTCACGGCCGACGAGTCGGGAGAGGCAGACGTGAACCTCTTTTCGCTGCGCCATTTCCGGATGCCGATTTTCCAGCCCATCATGAACAAGCACAATTTTAACTTTGCCAAGTTCTGGGGGGAAGAGTCACTTCAGACCATCCATGCCGCCGTCGAGTGGGCCGACATCATTCACGGATTCCTGCCTTTCCCGCTGGAAGCCGTGGCGCAGCGCTATGCCGAGAAAATCAACAAACCGAGCACCGCCGCCGAGCACCTGCAACCCGAAAGCATGACCGCTAACATCCGCCTGCACAAGTTTCCGTGGGTGACCAGCCTGTTCTACAAGGCTTTCCGGAAGATTCTGTTCGACCGCGTGCAGCATGTGCACTGTCCCTCGCAGTTCATGGCCGATGAAGTGAAGAAGCACGGCTTCAAGGCGAAGATGCACGTCATCAGCAACGGCATCCAGCCGGTGTTCATCGAGGCGGGCCGACGGAACATCGAGGAGCGCCGCCCGGAAACCTTCGACGAGTACAAGGGCAAAATCCTCATCATGATGGTAGGCCGCCTAACACGCGAAAAACAGCAGGCCCTAATCATGAAGGCAGTGCCCTACTCCAAATACGCCGACCACATCCAGCTGATCTTCGCCGGACGCGGCCCCATGCAGAGCCACTACGAAAAGATGGGGGAGAAACTGCCCCTCAAGCCCGAGTTCGTCTATGTGAAGCGCGACGAGCTGATCACGCTGCTTTCGCAGGCCGACCTATACGTGCACGCCGCCGACATGGAGTCGGAGGCCATCTCCTGCATTGAGGCCGTCGCCACAGGACTCGTCCCCATCATCGCCAACAGCCCGCTGTCGGCCACCCCGCAGTTCGCCCTCGACGAACGCAGCCTCTTCAAGGCCGGCGACCCGCAAGACCTCGCCCGCGCCATCGACTATTGGCTCGACAACACGGCCGAATGCCGGCGCATGGAGGCCGAATACGCCAAATCCGCGGAAAAGTACTGCATTGACTACTCCATCACGAAGTTCGAAAATATGCTGAATGAAGCCATCGAGGACCATAACCGTAAACCTTGAACTTAGACTTAGAACTTAGACTTAGAACTTAGACTTAGACTTAGACTTAGAACTTAGACTTAGACTTAGAACTTAGACTTAGACTTAGAACTTAGACTTAGACTTAGACTTAGACTTAGAACTTAGACTTAGACTTAGAACTTAGACTTAGACTTTGACTTAGACTTAGACTTTGAACTTTGCCCACCGGCAAAACGGCATGATTTTTGTATGCCCATGCCAATTTTAAACACCCGATTTTATGGACATCAAATATTCGGAAGAAATGAACTACATCTTGGCTGAAGCCAATGAGTTAGCCAAGTCATACCATTCGCAGCAAATAGGATTGGAGCACCTTATGGTCTGCCTTCTCCGTTATCCGGGGGAGAGCGTCACCCAAAAGATATTCAATGTCTTCCAAATAGACCTCAACGGTCTGCGCACCCGTTTGGAGCAAATGCTGGAAATGCCCGACAGCCAAGCCGACGAGCCAACCGACAAAATCCCTATGAGCGTGCAGGCGCAGGGGCGTCTCCATTTGGCATTCCTCTTCTCTAAGCAATACCGCAACGATGCCGTCGAGTCCTACCACTTGGTACTCGCCATCCTGAAACCGGCACAACTTGACAGCCAGAACACCATCAAGATGCTGCTGGCGCAGGCCGGGCTCACATTCGAAACCTTCGAGGACGAGCTGCGCCATGAGCTGCACCTCTCCGAGCCCACCGCTGCAGCAGGACCTTTCCGCGATGACGACGATGACGAACGCCGGACCGTGAAAAAGGGCAAAGGAGCCGGCAAGTCGGCCACTCCCATGCTCGACAGTTTCGGCAAGGACCTCACCAAGATGGCCGCCGAAGGGAAAATTGACCCCGTGGTGGGCCGCCAAAAGGAGCTGGAACGCATCGCCCAGATTCTCTGCCGGCGCAAGAAGAACAACCCCGTACTTATCGGCGAACCCGGTGTCGGCAAGTCTGCCCTCGCCGAAGGACTTGCCCTGCAGATCAACTCCGGCCACGTGTCGCGCACACTGCTCCACAAACGCATCGTCAGCCTCGACATGGCAGGCCTCGTGGCAGGCACCAAATACCGCGGCCAGTTTGAGGAGCGCGTGAAGACCATCCTCGAAGAACTGGAAAAGAACACTGATGTCATCCTTTTCATCGACGAGCTGCACACCATGGTAGGCGCCGGCAACGCCCCAGGCAGCATGGATGCCTCCAACCTCTTCAAACCCGCCCTCGCCCGCGGCGAACTGCAATGCATCGGTGCCACCACGCTCGACGAATACCGCGAACACATCGAAAAAGACGGCGCCCTTGAACGCCGCTTCCAAAAAATCATCCTCGAACCCGCCACACCCGAGGAGACCCTCGACATCCTTAACAATATTAAGGACAAATATGAAGACCATCATGCCGTCAAATACAACGACGAAGCCATCAAGGCCTGCGTATCCATGTCAAACCGCTATATATCAGATCGTTGCCTTCCTGACAAAGCCATTGACGTGATGGACGAGGCCGGCGCACGGCTGCATATCCAGAACATCCACGTGCCAGAAGAGCTGATTGCCGTGGAAGCTTCCATCGAGGAGCAGGAAAAGCTGAAAACAGAAGCCATCCGCAACCAGCAGTACAACGAGGCCGCCAAATACCGCGACCAAATCAAGATGCTGGAAGAGGAACGCCAGCTGATTCAGAAGACGTGGGAGAACAATGTCAACGAGAACCGCCCATTCGTCACGGAAGACACGGTAGCCGAAGTGATTGCCATGATGACGGGCGTACCCGTGCAGCGCATCGCCAAAAACGAGGGCGAACGCCTGATGCGCATGGCCACGGAACTGCAAGGCGTGGTCATTGGGCAGGACGAGTCGGTGGTGAAAGTCGCCAAGGCCATACGCCGCAACCGCGCCGGCCTGAAAGACCCCAACAAGCCCATCGGCACCTTCATCTTCCTCGGTCCCACCGGTGTCGGCAAAACCTACCTCGCCAAAGTGCTGGCCGAATATCTGTTCGACTCCCAAGACTCCATCATCCGCATCGACATGAGCGAATACATGGAGAAGCACACGGTGTCGAGACTCATCGGCGCGCCTCCGGGCTATGTCGGCTACGAAGAGGGTGGCCAACTCACCGAAAAAGTGCGCCGCAAGCCTTACTCCATTGTGCTGTTGGACGAAATCGAGAAGGCGCACCACGATGTCTATAACGTGCTACTGCAGGTCTTTGACGAAGGCCAGCTCACCGACGGCATGGGGCGCAAAGTTGATTTCAAGAACACCATCATCATCATGACCTCCAACGTGGGTACCCGCGAGCTGAAGGACTTCGGCACCGGCGTGGGCTTCAACACCGAAGCCACCAAGGCCGCCGAGCAAAAGGTCGCGCAAGGCATCCTCGAAAAGGCACTCAAGGCCACTTTCGCCCCCGAATTCCTCAACCGCGTCGATGACGTCATCTACTTCAACAGCCTTGACAAAGAAGACATCGGCAAGATCATCGACATCGAACTCAAGAAGGTGCTGCAGCGCGTGAAAGACCTCAACGTGGAAATCACTGTCACCGAAAAGGCCAAGAACTTCCTTGTCGAAAACGGTTGGGATGCCAACTACGGCGCCCGCCCGCTCAAACGCACCATCCAGAAATACGTTGAGGATGTTCTCGCCGAGGAAATCCTCAACATGACCCTCACTGCCGGCGACTCCGTGGAACTCGACTACGACGACCTCAAAGAGGAAATGGTCGTAGCCCACACCAATCCCATTGTAGCAGAATTAGCAGCCAACAATGTACAATAAACTTATACGTATATATTATTTAACCTTAACCAGCCTCGGAGAGGCTGAACGCACAAAGTGCAATTAACCCCACACAAGCGTAGCGCAGTGTGGGGACAAAAGCCACACTGCAAGCGCAGCGCAATGTGGGGACAAAGCAAAGATATGAAAAACTACAAAGAAAAACTGCACAATATCAAAGCCTTCATCTTCGACTTCGATGGAGTGCTATCAAACGGGAAGGTGTTCGTGACGGCTGACGGCGAGCAGGTGCGCGCCACCAACGTCAAAGACGGATACGCCCTGCACCACGCACTCAAAAAAGGCTACAAAATTGCCGTCATCTCCGGCGGCTATGCTGAGTCCATGCGACTGAGGTTCAGAGAATTTCACGGCATGGAGATGTTCCTGCACGTCAGCAACAAGATCGAGGTGTTCAACCAATATCTGGCCGACAACGGGCTCACGCCCGAAGAGGTGCTGGTCATGGGCGACGACATCCCCGACTACCCGATGATGCAGCTCGCCGGCGTAAAATGCTGCCCCGCTGACGCTGCCATCGAAATCCAACAGCTGGCCGACTACATCTCCATCCGCAACGGAGGCGAAGGCGCCGTCCGCGATGTCATCGAGCAGACCCTGCGCCTCCAAGGCAACTGGTTCACCGCCGACGCCCATATCTGGTAATAATCCTCCTAATCTTCCTAATCCTCCTAATCCTCCTAATCCAAAATGATCTACACTCTGATTTTCAGCATCATCGGCCTCGTCCTGTATGGTTTGGGAGGCGCGTTCGGCGGATTTCTCATCGGATCCATCTTCGACAGCATCCGCAACAGCCGCCGCGCCCGAAAAGCACAAGCTGAATTCACGCAACAACGACAACAGTACTACAACGACCCCGCACAATTCGAAAACCAGCTGCTGACCCTCATCGCCTACGTGGCCAAAGCCGACAACAACCGGCTGCTGCAGTCAGAGTTCGACTATTGCAAACAATACTTCCAGAAGACATTCCCCCACAGCGACATTTCGCAGCTGATGCTCCGTTTCCGCGACATCCTCAACAGCGAGAACGTGGACAACGACTGTCAAAAAGCCTGCGAAAACATACGCCAATACGCCACCATCCACGAGAAAATCGCCATCCTGCAGTGTCTGTTCGGCTTTGCCACCGCCGACGGCTCGGCCCTTCAACAGGAACTGAGTGCCATCAAGCAGGTCGCCACGTGGTGCGGCGTGGATCCCCTCACCTTCGAGGCCGTAAAGCTCATGTATGTCTCCACTTCCTATACGGGCGGTTACTACGACAACAGCGGAAGCGAAGGCTATGGCGGAGGCTACAGCGGATACGGCGGAGGTTATTCGGGCGGCTACCGACAGTCCGGCGGAAGCACCTACACGCCTCGCTCCGGCCCGAGCATCAGCGACTGCTACAAAATACTCGAAGTTTCGCCCGACGCAACCGACGACGAAGTGAAGAAAGCCTACCGAAAAGCCGCCATGAAATACCACCCCGACAAAGTGAGCCATCTCGGCGAAGACGTGCGCAAGAAAGCGGAAGAACAATTCGCCAAAGTCAATGAAGCCTACGACAAAATCAAGGCTGCACGAGGAATGAAATAGGCTCTTCCCCAACCATTCCTACAAATAAACGAAAAACCGGTAGTCATCTGTATTCGTATTTTGTGTACTTTTGCGGCCGAAAATTAACCATTTAGAATATTTAACGATGAAAAAGATTCTCCTCACCGTCTGCGCGGCCGCCCTGATGATGGCGGGACAGGCACAGAACATCACCAAGGACGGCGGGTTGTCGATGCAGCAGGTCAACATGCTGCGCGGCTCCTACCAGTCGAACCCGGCCAACAAGGCACTGCGCAATGCCATCAACAGCAACGACATCAGCAAGTTAGCCGTAAACTACGACAACAGCACGGCTTTCGACCCACACTTCTCGAATACGGTGCCCTCCAAGGCCGTCACCAACCAGGAATCTTCTGGACGCTGCTGGATGTTCACGGGCATGAACGTGCTCCGCAACAAGGCCATCCGCAAGCACGACCTTCCGGCCGACTTCCAATTCTCGCAGTGCTACACCTTCTTTTGGGATCAGCTTGAGAAGGCCAACCTCTTCTTGCAGTCGATTCTCGATACCCGCGCCAAATCCATGGAGGATGAGACCGTGCAGTGGCTCTTCAAGAACCCCATCGGCGACGGCGGGCAGTTCACCGGCGTGGCCAACCTGATCAGCAAGTACGGCGTGGTGCCGAAGGATGTGATGCCGGAGACTTACAACAGCAACCACACCTCCAGAATGTCGGAGCTCATCAAGCTGAAGCTGCGCGAGGACGGCCTCATCCTGCGCGAGATGGCCAACAACAAGGGTACTACCGAGCAGAAGCTGCAGGCCACCAAAATGGAAATGCTGGAGACAATTTATCGGATGCTGGCCTACACGTTAGGCGAACCCCCGACAACGTTCACCTGGACACAGCGCAACGCCAAAGGCGAAGTGGTGAGCACCGAGAAATACACCCCCATGTCGTTCTACCAGAAGTTCGTGGACGAGGACTTCTCCAAGTACTACATGATCATGAACGACCCCACGCGCGAATATTACAAGGTCTATGAAATCGAGTACGACCGCCATGTCTATGACGGCGAGAACTGGAAGTTCCTCAACCTGCCGATGCCGGAAATCGCCAACATGGCCATTGCCTCCATCAAGGACAGCACCATGATGTACTTTTCCTGCGACGTGGCCAAGTTCCTCGACCGCGACAAAGGCTATATGGATGTGAATAACTACGACTACGGCTCCTTGTTCGGAACCACCTTTGGCATGAACAAGAAGCAACGTATCAGCACCTTCGCCAGCGGCTCCTCGCACGCCATGACCCTCTGCGGAGTCGATCTCGACGCCAACGGCAAGCCCACCAAGTGGATGGTGGAGAACAGCTGGGGCAGCAGCCGCGGCCACAACGGCTTCCTCATCATGACCGACGAATGGTTCAACGAGTACATGTTCCGCCTCGTGGTCGAAGCCAAATACATCCCGTCGGCCACCCTTAAACTTTTCGACCAAAAGCCCATCATGTTACCTGCTTGGGATCCGTTGTTCGCCCCGGAAGAATAATTGATTTAATAAACATAATTCATTAAACAGTCCCGAAGGGACAAAACGCGCGAAGCGCAAATAACCCCACACAAGGCGAAGCCGCAGTGTGAGTGAAAAAACGAATGGCAATGAAAAGACTTACAGCTATCATCATAATGACCGCTTTCGCAGCGGCAAGTTACGCACAGAAGGCCGACGACCTGCTCGGCATCTATTTTTGCGTGGATCCTTTTTCTAAAAAACAGTCGCAGGCCGAGATCTACAAGGCCGCCGACGGCACCTACGAGGCCAAAGTGGTCTGGACAAATGACATCAAAGGGCAAGATCAGGTCGGGCTGGTGTTCATGAAGGGGCTGACCTACAATGCCCAAGAGAATGAATACCAAAACGGCAAAATCAAGTACCCTGGGAAAAAGGGCACCTACCGCTCTTACATACGCATCGTGGATGGCGGCAAAACACTGAAAATGCGCGGCTACTTAGGTGTCTCGCTCTTCGGCATGACCGTCGATTGGAAACGGGAGGACAAGGTGCGGCCTGCACCGACGAAATAACGATAAAGAAAACGCGGCAATGCTGCGTTTTTTTTTCAACTAACTGCAACCTTTTGCCTTTTTTTCGTCCTTGTTATATATGCGAAAGATTTTGTATTTTCGCGGTGGAATATCTTATAGCTATGGGACGAAAACATGTCATGTTCAAGATTCTTTTGGCGCTGCTGTTTGCGGCACCATTCGGTCTCTTTGCTCAAGAATATGGTATTCAGCAGTTTAAGAAAGACTGGGAACGGCTCAACCAGTTGCACTCTCCGAATGACTATGCCGCCCTCCGGCTGCTCGATTCCTTGGAGAAATCGGTTCCCCAACCCTACAAAGGGGTCTGTAACTTTCTTATATCTCAGCAGTTATGTTCGTTGGGTAAAAACAAGCGTGACCGCCAGTCCCCTACCCAAAAGACCTGGGATCTGCAAAAAGTGGATGAATGGGGTATCGATGCCCTCTATATCGGTGCCTACTACCGAGGAGATTCTGCTTTCCGGCAATTGAGCGAGTATGGCTGGGTGCCCGCATCGGACTTTGCCTTCTTGTCCGTCCCCGGCAATGTCGCGCACTTGTCGGAGATGACCCTTTACGACCTCGTGCTGATGAGTTATCTGCAGACCGTGGAACCGACGTTGTATCAATTTGCCGGAATGTCCGTTGACTCTGTCTGGATGAATTTGGCCATAGAAAGGCATGCCGCATTCCATCATCGCGATATCCTGGTGGAGTACGAACTTTGCAAATGGATGGGTAGCTATTCGGATGTTTACAGAGGACCGGAAAAGAGTAGAGCGTGGGCAGAACTGCTCGCGTTGGAAGAGAAATATGGTTCCGCTCCCGCCATCCAATATCAGAAAGGGATATGCCTCTATACATTTGTTCAGGAGCGGTACAACGCCGAAGACAGTGTCCAAAACCGTTGGGTTCTTGACTGCAAACGCTGTTTTGAACAGGTTCTCGCGACGGCCACTGACAGTTTCTACCTCCTCAACGCCGAAAGTATGTTGCGGTGGATCAAGCGGAGAGAGCTAAGGATAGCCGATATCCCGGCCAAGCTGCCCCCAATGCCCAAAATCCTGCTGCCCATCGCTTATCGCAACATTGACACACTCTATGTCAGTATTTATTCAAAAGGACCATACGATATCTTGTCCTATTTGAAGGGCTTGAATGAGGTTGTCCAGAACAGGGAACTGGTTCGCCGTCAGCAGTTCCGACTACCCAACCCAGTACAACACGGCTACTTCAGCACGGACGTTTGGTTAGACAGTCTCCCTCTCGGCAACTATGTCCTGGTTTTCCATTACAAACCTGAAATAGACACGTTTGCCATTTTGAATTCCTGCGAGATAACCGTCACTCGGATTTACATGCAAGAGGTTGGTGGCAAGAAAAAATCGACCTACACGTTCATGGACAACCGCACGGGTGTGCCACTCCCAGGACTGAAAGTAACGGTGGAGAAGCTGTTGCTTGATCATCATCGCCGAACCGACCGCAACGGAAGAATAACCCTGAAAAACGATGAAGACAACTTGTTCCTGTCGGTGGGGAAATCTCCAGAAAGCGAAGTGAAATGGCTCGTCAATGCCCATAACGTTTATCCAAAGGAGTCGCGTGATGAGAGACTGTATGAGGAAAGAGATCCTCAAAGAAACTATTTCCACTACCGGGCTGGCGAAGTGCCTAATTCGAAAGTGATTTTGGACAGGAAAATGTACCGTCCAGGACAGACCCTCTATTTCAAGGCGTTTCTGGTGGAAGGGAAGCGGGTGCTCGCCAACCGTCGGGTGGTAGTGGAACTTCGGAAAGGCCAGACGGTGATAGACAAGATTGAAACGAAATCTAACCGCTACGGGACGGTGTCTGGTTCGATAAAACTGCCGGAAAACCAGTACGGCAGTTTCGATCTGTTCGTTTGTGAGAAGTATTCTGTGAAGGGATTTTCAACGAATTTTTTTGAGGTCGCTGCCTACAAACTTCCGACTTTCAAGGTGGAGTTCGAAGATATTTTGGAACCGCTTGCGATAGGCGACACCGTGCCTTTGTGCGGACGAGCACTCTCCTTCACCGGCGAGCCCATCCGTGATGCCCAAGTGGTGCTTTCCTACAAAAACACGTACGACCGTAGCGAAGGCCTTAGTGTTCGCCATCTCCAAACCGATGCCACGGGCCGTTTTCGGTTGGATATTCCCACGAAGCCGGATCCAACAGGCTATGTGGAGTTGGAAGTGACGGCGGACGTGACCGACCTCTCCGGGGAAATGACGTCTGCTGTAAAACGCATTTGGCTACGGAACAAACCGTTCACCATTTATGCTCATTCTGCCGACATTGATTTGGCCACATCGGATTCGTTGTACATTTATAAGGAAATGAATTGTTCGTCGTGCGATGATTATCAGGGATTTATGGTGCAGACGGAAATCTGGCGGGCGGATGTGTCGCAGGAGTATAAGCCCCTAATCTATTCGGATTACCAGAAGCCGTCGAATCCGATTTATACGGAGGAAGAATACCAGCGCTATTTTCCGGATTACGCTTTTGAGAAGAAGAAGCCGGGAGAGTGGCCGGTTTTGGAAAAAGTGTACTCAGGGGAGGAAGTGTATTCGGGCAAACAAAGCTCAAGAGTTTATGCAAAAGGTTGGAAACCAGGATTGTACCGCGTACAGTTTGTGGCTAAAGACAATCAAGGCCGCACCGACACCACACAATCGATCTGCCGCGCTTACGATACGCAAGGGAACCAGAGCCTCCCCGAAACGCCGCTATACTTGGTGCTGGACAGCCGTTCCAAACGATCGGTGAGCATCACGGTGGGTTCCTCCATGCGGAATGCGGCAGTCTATTGCGATGTCTATCAGCACAGTCGCCTGAAGACCACGCGTATCATCCACCTTGACAACGAGCAGAAAACCATCACGCAGCGTATTCGCAAAGAACCGAGTGTCAAGGTGCTGTGCTATACCGTGCAGCGCAACAACCTCGAATCAGCCTCCATGCAGCTACGCATCACCGACAATATTCGCAGCCATTTCGAACCCGGCAAGCTGGCGATGAATCTCACGCGCTGGACCTCGCCGCTACGGCCAGGCATGGAAACGCGTTGGGAGATGGAGGTGTGCAATCTCGCCACGGGAAAACCCGAACCCACGGAGGTGCTTTTCTGGATGATCGACAGCAGTCTTATTGTACTGGACCAGAACAGATTTAGCTGGAGATGGAAAAAACACTATTTTGACGACTGGTTGGTTCCCTACGAGGGTTATTTCCGAACCCTTAAACCGAATAAAGTATGGTTTAACTCTTTTCCGGATTATGCTCACACGTACGATTTCTCCTCCTTCAAAGGTTCCTTTAAGCTTCCGCTTCACAAGCAATTCCCGATGTTCTCAATGGGGCATCTTGTCGTTCCACTTGTGGATTATTTTCCCCGTTATACCTTACTGTTCAGTCCTGACCATACCAGTTCCTCAAGACTTTCTGGAGAAATTGTGCGGACTACACCGGGAAGATCGGTCACGTTGACCTATCAGTCCCGAACCGGCGAGATGGATGTCCTGACACCTGATGCTCCTGAAGTATTCGATTTTTTAGAGCGAGGAAGCCTTGTCGAAGAAAATGGCAACCCGACGTTCCGGATTCGCAACCGTTTTGAAG
Source organism: Bacteroidales bacterium (assembly GCA_017527945.1). The sequence goes on from JAFXPL010000049.1 coordinate 48,355, forward strand.
AGACGGCTGTGTTCTACCCACAACTCTATACGGACAAAGAGGGCAAGGTCGCATTTGATTTCACGGTGCCTGACCAGCTGACCACCTGGAAGTTCTATGCCATCGCGTTCACACGCAAGCAGCACGCAGGCCGGTTGGAGGGTGCGGTAGTGTCGAAACTGCCATTCACGCTCCAGACCAATGCGCCGCGTTTCCTGCGTGAGGGCGACACCATCACCCTCCGGGCAAAGATTACCAATCGCAGCGAAACGGATTTAGATGGGGCAGTGACAGTGGAATTTTTCAACGGGGAGGATGGTGAACCTGTGGAGATGGTTGTCCTTTCGGGGAATGGCGACGCAAAATTTCGCGGCTTTACAATAGGAATCGAAAACATCTCCGTCTCAGCTGGAGCCACCCAAACGGTCCAATTCCCCATTGTGGTGCCCAAAAATGTCACGGCCATCGGTTACAGGATGACGGCCCGCTTCGGCAACTTCGGCGACGGCGAGGAGAACATCCTGCCGGTGCTGCCCAACCGTATGTTGGTCACCGAGGCGCAACACTTCTTTGTACCGGCCCGCACCGATACCGTCTTCACCTTCCAGCGTTATCTCAACACGCAAAGTCCGACCCTGCAGTCGCTGAGCTACACGATGGAAATGACCGCCAACCCCGCGTGGCTCGCCATCCAGACGCTGCCTTCGCTGATGCGCTATCCTTACGAATGTAACGAGCAGCTGTTCAGTAAGTTGTTTGCCGCCGCCGTGATTCGCCACACCCTGCGACAGAACCCTGCGTTGGCAGATGTTTTCGAACATTGGCGCAGCGATACCCTCAACAGCTCCTTGGAGTCGCCGCTGCTGAAGAACGAGATGTTGTGCAACATCCTTTGGGAGGAGACCCCGTGGTTAGGTGCCGGGCAAAATGAATCGAGGCAACGCCGGGAGAACGCCGAGCTGTTCAGCACCGACAATCTCGACCGTCAACTTACGCAGAATCTCAACAAGCTGATGCGTAACCAGTTGCCGGAAGGTGGTTGGGATTGGTACGGACGTTACAACTATTCGCGCTATATCACCGACTATCTTATTGCGGGTTTCTACAAGCTCCAGCGTTTGGGCGTGGAAATCCCGTCGGATGCGGAGAGGATGCTTGCCAAGGCTGTCCGGCAGTCCGACAAATCGCAGGAGAAACGCTATGAAGATTATCTTGAGGAACTGAAGAAGAATCCCGAAACGAAGTTCAACTTCTGTGAGGAGGATGTGCATTATCTCTATGCCCGCTCTTTTGCGGGGTTTGATTCAGTCTGGCTGAAAAAACCCTACGTGCAGAACTTGATCAATTTGTCCGCCCAGCAAATCTACACCGCACCTTACATGCGGCAGGCGGAGTTTGCGTTGGTCATGCACCATTTGGGTGAAACGAAGGTCGCGAACCACATTGTGGAGAATTTGCGGAATTATGCCTTCCATGACAAGGAGTTGGGCATGTACTGGGGTGCGAGTCCCGATAATCGCCGAAGAGACTGGCGGACAGGGGCTTATTATTCGTGGTACGAGGCTCCGGTGGAACGTCAGGCGATGATCATCGAGGCGTTTGCGGAGATTTCGCCTCGGGAGGAGGAACTGACCGCGATGAAACAGTGGTTGTTATTGCAGAAAGAGTGTAATAGCTGGAATAGTACCAAGGCATCGTCCGCGGCGGTTTACGCCCTGCTGCTGAGTGCCCCGAAAGATTTGCTCGTGCCTGCTGCAACTACCATTACGGTGGGTGGCGAGACCTTTACGCCCGCGCAGAACGAGCGTGCGGAAGCGGGCACGGGCTACTTGATGCACGTCTGGACTTCGGAAGAGCGGGCTCCGGAATTGGCAGAGATAGCCGTACATACCGATAGCGTGCACACGGCATTCGGGGCGTGCTACTGGCAATATTTGGAGTCACCCGAGCAGGTGACCTCCTCCGGTAACGGACTGACCATCAGTCGCACGCTGTTTCATCGTCCGGTGGAGGGCGATGGCTCGTACGCCGAACCTGTGACGGCGGAGAATCCCATGCGGTTGGGCGAGCGCATCACGGTGCGGTTGGTCATCCGCAGCGACCGCGAATTGGAGTACGTGCATGTGAAAGACCCGCGAACGGCGGCTTTCGAGCCGGTGGACATCCATGAGCGGCGCGGCGGCAACAACGGTGCGTGGTGGGTGGAGAGCCCTCGCGACGCGGCTGAGCATTTCTTCCTGAACCGCCTCCCGCAGGGCACGGTCATCATCGAATACAATCTGTTCGTCACGCAGACCGGTGCATTCTCCCACGCTCCCGCCACCATCGAGTGTATGTACGCGCCGGGACACAGAGGACAAAGCGACGGGGAAAGGGTGACGGTGCGGTAAATGGTACGCGTGAAGCGAAACAATCACACCACTCCCAAACCACCCCCAAACCACCCTGACCCTTAAACCCAAAAAGGCTTCCCGTTCCCGAGAAGCCTTTTCCTATATTCTGCAACACAAGAGATTATCCTCTGAACGGGAAGTTCTTGCCGGGATAGACGGCCTGTGCGCCGAGCATCTCCTCGATGCGCATCAGCTGGTTGTATTTGCAGATGCGGTCGGTGCGGCTGGCGGAGCCGGTCTTGATTTGGCCCGTGCCGAGCGCGACGGCGAGGTCGGCGATGGTCGTGTCCTCGGTCTCGCCCGAACGATGCGACATCACGGCGGTGTAGTAGTTGCGCTGTGCGAGCTGTACGGCGTTGATGGTCTCCGTGAGCGTGCCGATCTGGTTGACCTTGATGAGGATGGAGTTGGCCACCTCCTTTTCGAGACCCATCTGCAGGCGCTTCACGTTGGTCACGAAGAGGTCGTCGCCCACGAGCTGGCAGCGGTCGCCGATGGTGTCAGTGAGGAGTTTCCAGCCGTCCCAGTCGTCCTCGGCCATGCCGTCCTCGATGGAGATAATCGGATACTTGTCGCACCAGGTCTTCCAGTAATCGACCATCTGAGCGGGAGTCAGCTCCTCGCCGGTGGACCATTTCAGTTTGTAGATGCCCTTTTCGGTGTCGAAGAATTCGGACGCGGCGGGGTCGAGGGCGATGCAGATTTCCTCTTTCGGTTTGTAGCCGGCGTTCTCGATGGCCTGCAAGATCACTTCGAGGGCTTCCTCGTTGGACTTGAGGTCGGGGGCGAAACCGCCTTCGTCACCCACGTTGGTGGAGTATCCGCGGCCCTTGAGCACCTTCTTGAGGTTGTGGAATACCTCGGAGCCCATGCGGACAGCCTCGCGGAAGGTGGGGGCGCCGACGGGCATGATCATGAATTCCTGGAAATCGACGCGGTTGTCGGCGTGGGAACCGCCGTTGAGGATGTTCATCATCGGGACAGGCAGCACGGTGGCATTGCAACCGCCCACGTAGCGGTAGAGGTCCTGGCCGGTCTCCTGAGCGGCGGCTTTGGCGGCGGCGAGGGAGATGCCGAGAATAGCGTTGGCACCCATGTTGCCCTTGTTCTCCGTGCCGTCAACCTCGATCATACGGGCGTCGAGCTCGGCCTGGTCACTGACCTCCATGCCCTCGACGGCCTCGGCGAGCGTGCTGTTCACATTCTGGACGGCTTTCAGCACGCCCTTGCCCATATATCTGTCTTTCTGGTCGTCGCGGAGCTCTACAGCCTCGTGCACGCCCGTGGATGCGCCTGACGGTACGGCAGCACGGCCGAAAGCACCTGCGGCGGTATAGACATCAACTTCAACAGTGGGATTTCCGCGAGAGTCCAAAATCTCTCTTCCATAAACTTTAACGATTTGACTCATAGTTTCTTAAATTTAGTCTGTACAATTTTTATTTCGGCGCGAATATACATTTTTTTTGGTTCGCCTGCGTTATCCCAACCTATCTTGAATAACTTCAGCCTCTATCCAACGCTTTGTCTTTTTTTCCTATTTTTGCCCTACCAAATCAAATTCGTCATGAGAAAACTCGTCATTGTCATATTCTGCTGTCTGTCAGCATTTTTTGCAACTGCTAACGACGGTGTGTTCTACGCTTCCGGCAACCATCTGATCCCGATCACGGAAACCGACATCAGTGTGAAGAAGGAGGTACTGACCCTCAACCGCGTGGGCGACCACATCGAGGTGACCGTCTATTACGAGTTCTTCAATCCCGTGGGCGAGAAGGAACTGCTGGTCGGGTTCGAGGCGAAGTCGCCCTACAATGACATGAAGGACTTCGAGACTTGTTTCCCCTTCCACCCGCGCATCCGCAACTTCAAGGTCTATATGAATGGTGAATCGCTCCCTTTCGAAGTGACCAACGTGAGCAGTGTACGCTATGACGAGGAGAAATACCCGACCACACCGCCTTACTACCGTAACGGCAATATCCAGGGATGGACAAGGCAACAGATTATGGATACTATGGCCGTATGGGATTATCCGAGCATTCCGATAGACTACGTCTATCACTTCAGGGCGATATTCCGTCCCGGACTGAACATCGTCCAGCACACCTACGAATACGATCTTTCCTTCTCCGTAGGCGAGGAATTCCATTTCCCGTACGTCCTGACGGCGGCCAACCGCTGGGCCAACCACCAAATCGACGATTTCACGTTGAACATCAACATGGGCGACCGTGAGTCGTTCCGCATCAAACAGACATTTTTCGAAAAATCCACTGACTGGACCATCAACGGGCTCGGCATGGCCATGAAATGTGACTGGCCGACATGGGATACCGTGAAA
>JAFXPL010000050.1 GCA_017527945.1 Bacteroidales bacterium
CTCAAAGGAGGTCTCGCTGCTTTGGACCGGCATCACATCCGTCAGCAGGTCTTCCACCAACTGGCCACCGCGCTGCAGCAACGTCTTCTGTTCCACGGAGTTCTCCTCCTGCTGCGGAACCTGTATGATAACCCTCGACAATTCTTTCATTTTTGCATACGCTTCCACAATCGCGATCGTGGTCTCCACCGCCTGCGGACTTTTCAGAATGGTCGCCAGCATGTAGAGGCCTTTCTCGGTGAAGGCTTTGGGTTTTGACGGCGAATAACGGATGTTCCCGAGGTTATCAAAAATTTTGACAACCTCATCCCTTTCGGACTGGACAAGCTCGATGACATATCCTTCGGGGAACTTTTCGGGGTTGTTCTTTATCGCCTGGTTGACCTCGCGCGTCTCCACGCCATAAAGTTCTGCCACATGATTTGCCAATATCACCTGCTGGTCTCTGAGGGTGATAATCTTGTTTTCAACTTCTATAATGTTCGTCATAACACTTTGTTTTGTTGATTGATAAATGATATTACCGTCTGCAAATATACAACGGGGAAAGGCGTTTACTCGCTTTTCATTGGTTAACCTCCTGTTTCTGTTCCAATTCCTCCACCCGCTCCTTCAAGGCGCGGATTTCTTCGTCGTTCTCCCGTTTCACCGAATGTTTGAACTTGAACATCGCCAAGTTCAGCTCAAAGGAGGTCTCGCTGCTCTGGACCGGCATCACATCCGTCAGCAGGTCTTCCACCAACTGGCCACCGCGCTGCAGCAACGTCTTCTGCTCCACGGAGTTCTCCTCCTGCTGCGGAACCTGTATGATAACACTCGACAGCTCCTTCATTTTTGCATACGCTTCCACAATCGCGATCGTGGTCTCCACCGCCTGCGGACTTTTCAGAATGGTCGCCAACATGTAGAGGCCTTTTTCGGTGAAGGCCTTGGGAGGCGCTGTTGAATGTTTCTGTCTGTTGAACCGGTCAAAAATTTTGACCAGTTCTGATTTCTCCACTTCGATCAATTCGAAAATGTAACCTTCGGGAAACTTCTCGGGATTGTTTCTTACCGCTTGGTTGATTTCTTTTGTCCGCACACCGTACAGTTCCGCCACGTCGGAGTCCAATATCACCTGCTGGTCTCTGAGGGTGATGATCTTGTTTTCAACTTCTATAATGTTCGTCATAACACTTTGTTTTGTTGATTGATAAATGATATTTCCGCCTGCAAATATACAACGAAACCAAGCCTTTGTCAAGGGTTTTGTGAAATTTTTTCACCCCTGACATTCAATAAGTTGAAAAATAATTTTAACTATTCAGACTTGATTAGTTAATTTCTCGGGTCAGATTTCGCAGGATTTCGGGGAGAGATGGCGCGAAAACATCTCCGCGGATTGCACGGATCACGGGGAAATTATTCCGTGAGATACATGCTATTTGCGAAGACAACTTTCAATGATGGTACGGCTCCCCCTTCAGGATCGTGCACGCCCGATAGAGTTGCTCGGCGAAGATCAGGCGCACCATGATGTGCGGGAAGGTGAGCTTCGAAAGGGCCAACTGCGCGTTTTGGCGGGCATAGACGGCCTCGGAGAAACCATACGCGCCGCCAATCACGAAGGTGAGCGTCTTCAATCCAGAATTGGCACGCTGCTGGATAAACTCCGCAAACTGCACGGAGGTCTTCTCCTTGCCGCGCTCGTCCCACAGCACTACATATTCGTCCGACTCTATCTTCTTGAGTATCAGTTCACCCTCGCGCTTCTTCTGCTCCTCCACCGGCATCGACTTGGCATTTTTCAAATATGGAATCGCCACGGTTTCATACGGGATGTAGGTCGCAATCTTGGCCGTGTATTGCCGGATGGCCTCGTCAAAGACATCACCATCGGGCTTGCCAATCCATATCAGTTTGATTTTCATAGTGATCAGTGAATGGTGATCAGTGAATGGTGATCAGTGAATGGCGATTACTGGCCGCTCAAAAGTAATAGTTTAAGTTATAGTTATAGTTATTGTCATTGTCAGAGCTAACAGCCAACAGCCAAAATCACTCCTCCAACGTTATCGGGAACAATATGTTGTTGTTCAGCATGCATTGGGCGCAAACGTTGAGTTCACCCTGGAGGCGGTGCTGCACCATGTTGCCGAGACGGTCGCGCAACGCTTCGATGGCCACGTTCTGCACAATTTCGTTGGCGAAGGCGAACATGAGCAGACGGTTGGCCGCCGCTTCGCCGATGCCGCGGGTGCGCAGATAGTACAACGCCTCTTCGTCCAACTGACCTACCGTCGCGCCGTGACTGCACTGCACATCGTCGGCGTAGATCTCGAGGAACGGTTTCGTGGTGACGTGCGCCTTGTCGGTCAGCAGCAGGTTCTTGTTGGTCTGGAAGGCTGCCGTGCGCTGCGAATCTTGTGCCACGAGGATGTGCCCGTGGAAATTCGCGGAAGCCTCATCGTCCATGATGCCCTTGTAGAGTTGGTAGCTCTTGCAATCGGGCGCGGCATGGTTGACGAAGATATGGTTGTCGCAAACCTGCTCTTTGTCAACAAGATACAGACCATACAGCTTAGCTTCCGCCATCGGCTCGTTGAGGTTGACGTGGAAGGTGTTGCAGATGTAGCCCGCGTTGAACGTAATGGCCGTGGAGGTGAAGGTTGAATAGCTCTGCTGATGTACGAAGACATGGTTCAACAGCATGGAAGCGGCATCTTTGTTCTCGGTTTTGTAGTAATGCAGATGCGCATTCTCTCCCAAATAGATTTCCGAAACGATATTGGAGAAGGAAGATTCCTTTTGGATAGAGTCATCGCACTGGATAACAGAAAGTTCCGCATTTTTACCCAATATGATGAGATGGCGGTTGTTCACCAATAGCGGGTCTTCCGTGTTCATCAGCGAGACAATTTGCATTGGCTTCTCAACTTTCACATTATCAGGGATATAGATGAAAGCACCGTCATTGAAAAGGGCTTCGTTGAGGGCCACCAAACCGTTTTCTTTCTCCAAGTTGGAATGTGCCAACAGCGGCAGCACCAAGTCGGGGTACTGACGGATGGCCGCGAACAGACTACCCGTTATCACGCCTTGTTCGTCAATGTTAACTTCTTGCTTTTCAGAAATATACCAACCATTGCTGATCGGAAGCACCGTGGGGTGCAAATCCTGCACACGGCATTGGAAATATTCCGCCAACGGACGGTATGGATCCGGCTGCAGCTTCTGGATGTAGTCGGTTTTCGCTCTTTTGTTCAGCACCGACTGCTGCCAGCCCTGTAAACGCTTGTCGGGCAATTCTTTTTGCAGGAAAAGGTCCATCGCTTTTTGACGGAGGTCGCGGATAGCCGCCTGTCCGCCGTCAGGATATTGCGCATGGTTTTCGTTGAAAAGCCCCTGGATGAATTGTGTGAACGCTCTCATAACTTACCCTGTTCGTATTCTTCCTTAATCCAGTCATAACCGCGCTCTTCCAGTTCGAGTGCCAGCTCCTTCGGACCCGATTTCACGATTTTGCCATCGAAAAGCACGTGCACCACATCAGGGACGATGTAGTCCAACAGTCGCTGATAGTGGGTGATGACGATGATGGACTTGTCGGCGCCGCGCAGGTGGTTGATGCCGTTGGCCACGATGCGGAGAGCGTCGATGTCGAGGCCGGAGTCCGTCTCGTCGAGGACCGCCAAGTAGGGGTCGAGAAGCGCCATCTGGAAAATCTCGTTGCGCTTTTTCTCACCGCCGGAGAAACCTTCGTTCACGGAACGGTTGCTGAGTTTGTCGGTCAGCTCCACCACTTTCTGTTTTTCGGCCATCAGTTTGAGGAACTGGGCGCCGTTGAGCGGGTCGAGGCCGCGGTATTTGCGCACTTCGTTGAGGGCGGTGCGCATGAAGTTGGCGATGCTCACGCCCGGGATCTCCACAGGGTATTGGAAACCGATGAAGACGCCTTCGCGGGCACGGTCCTCAATGGACAAGTCGAGCAGGTTTTTGCCTTTGAACCAGATGTTTCCCTGCGTCACCTCGTAACCGCTCTTGCCGGCGATAGCGGAAGCCAACGTGCTTTTCCCGGTGCCATTCGGGCCCATGATGGCGTGCACTTCCCCCGCTTTCACCTCCAAATTGACGCCCTTCAATATTTCTCTGTCCTTGATGGACACATGTAAATCTTCAATCTTTAACATATTCAAAAATTAGGGCGCAAAAGTACGCTTTTTTTTGATGCAGTCGGCATTAATGCGCGTCTGTGACAAACAATTGAAAGTCATTACACATAGCAACGAAAAAAAATAGTACTTTTGCGCCCCAAATCAGAAAGATTATGACATCAAACGAAATACGCTCCGCTTTTTTGGATTTTTTCAAATCCAAGGGACACCATATTGTGCCTTCTGCGCCGATGGTGGTCAAAAACGATCCGACATTGATGTTCACCAATGCCGGCATGAACCAATTCAAGGATATTTTCCTGAGCAACACCCCACGCGAATTTCCGCGCGTGGCCGACTCGCAGAAGTGCTTGCGCGTTTCGGGCAAGCACAACGATTTGGAAGAGGTTGGCCGCGACACCTACCACCACACCATGTTTGAGATGCTCGGCAACTGGTCGTTCGGCGACTATTTCAAAAAAGAGGCCATTGCATACGCTTGGGAATTCCTCACCGAGGTGATGAACCTCGACAAGAACCGTCTCTATGCCACTGTTTTCGCCGGCGACGAGAAGGACGGCACCGCCTTTGACCAGGAAGCTTACGATTTTTGGAAAGAGCATTTGCCGGAAGACCGCATTCTGAAAGGCAACAAAAAGGACAACTTCTGGGAGATGGGCGACACCGGTCCGTGCGGTCCCTGCTCAGAAATCCACATCGACCTGCGCGACGATGACGAGCGTGCCCGGGTGCCCGGCGCCGAACTGGTCAACAAGGACAATCCGCTGGTCATTGAGATCTGGAACCTCGTGTTCATGCAGTTCAACCGCGTGGTTTCCGGCGAGTTGCATCCGTTGGCCGCCAAGCATGTCGATACGGGCATGGGGTTCGAGCGACTTTGCATGGCTGTACAGAACAAAAAATCAAACTACGACACCGATGTCTTCCAACCGATTATCCAAAAGATAGCACAGAACGCCGGCGTGAAGTACGGAGAGAAACACGATACGGATGTGGCCTTGCGTGTAGTGGCCGACCATCTGCGTGCGGTCACCTTCGCCATCGGCGATGGGCAGCTGCCTTCCAATACGGGAGCCGGCTATGTCATCCGACGCATCCTGCGCCGCGCCATCCGCTACGGATTCACCTTCCTCAACTTCAAGGAACCCTTTATGCATACGCTGGTCGCCGACTTAGTGGCGCAGATGGGGCACCAGTTCCCGGAAATCAAAGCACAGCAGCAACTCATCGAAAACGTCATCCGCGAGGAGGAGACCTCCTTCCTCAAGACCCTCGACTCCGGTATCCTGAAATTCGAGAACTACGTCAAGAAGATGGCCGACAAGACGGTCATCGACGGTGATTTCGCCTTCGAACTGTTCGACACTTATGGTTTCCCCATCGACCTCACTTGCCTGATGGCCTCCGAAAAGAACCTGACGGTCGATATGGACGGTTTCGCAGAGGGATTGCGCCAACAGAAAGCGCGTTCCCGCGCCGCCACTTCCATCTCTGCCGGTGACTGGACGGAACTGCTCCCGCAGGAAAATCCCACCGTTTTTGTCGGCTACACGAAGACGGAATGCGCCTGCAAAGTGGTAAAATACCGCCAGGTGACCGCGAAGGGCAAGACCTATTACCAGATTGTGCTCGACAGAACTCCATTCTATGCCGAAGCGGGCGGCCAGGTGGGCGACACTGGTGTGCTGACCGACGGCATCGACACGGTGGAAATCTACAACACCACGAAGGAGAACAATCTAACCATCCATCATACCAGCAAATTGCCGGGAAATATGACAGCAGACTTTACGGCGAAGATTGATGTGGCAAAGCGCCAGAGAACAGCCAACAATCATTCGGCCACGCACCTCTTGGACCACGCGCTGCGCAAGGTTCTCGGCACGCATGTGGAGCAGAAAGGCTCCATGGTGGCCTCAGACCGCCTGCGCTTCGACTTCTCCCATTTCGCCAAGGTTACCGATGATGAGCTCCGTCAAGTGGAAAGAATGGTAAACAGCTTGATTCGCAAGAACTTACCGCTTCAAGAGCATCTTGACGTACCGATAGAAGAGGCTCGTGAGCGCGGTGCCATCGCCCTGTTCGGGGAGAAGTACGGCAAGACCGTGCGCGTGATCCAGTTCGGCGACGCTGTGGAGCTTTGCGGCGGCACGCACACTTCTGCAACGGGCAACATCGGCCTGTTCAAGATCGTGTCTGAAGGCGCGGTGGCCGCTGGCGTGCGCCGCATCGAGGCAGTGACAGGCGAGGCCGCCGAACAGCTGGTCTATGCCGATCAGGACACCCTGGCGCAGCTGAAGTCCATGCTCAATGCCACCAACTTGACACAATCGGTACAGAAGTTGCAGGACGACTGCCAGATGCTGCGCAAGAAAATGGAGGACATTGACCGGCAGATGGCCTTGGAGTTCGGCAAGTCTTTGATGGAAAATGCCGAGGAGGTCAATGGCGTGCTGTTCATGTCGAAAGTCACGAACTATTCCGCGGACATGCTGCGACAAGTCGCTTTGCAATTGCGCGAGGGCGACAACCACGTAGTGGTGTTGGGCAGCGTACACGACGGCAAGCCGAACTTGGCGGTTGCCATCAGCACTAACCTGACCGACAGAGCAGATGCTCCAACGCTTGTACGGGCTGCCGGCAAGCTGATTCAAGGCGGCGGCGGCGGTCATCCGACGCTGGCCATGGCGGGCGGCAAGAACCCCGACGGAGTGGCAGCGGCTGTCAACGAGGCCCTGAAGATAGCGAAGGAAAAGTTACAATAGCATGAATAAAGGAAGACGGCGGCCGGACGGTCGCCGTCTCCTTTTGAGGAGGATCAGAAGGGAAGATCGTCGGAGAAACTCTCTTCTGGCATCTTGGATTCCGGCGGCACAGGCTGCGGTTGAGGCGGTGCCACCACGACTGTTTTGTTCGGCACCTGCGTCACCGTAGGGCCTCCACCTTCCTTCGGGGAGAGGAACAGGAACGTGTTGGCCTCCACTTCCGTGATGTAGTGTTTCACGCCGTTCGCATCGTCCCAGCTCCGGGTGCGCAAGCGACCTTCCACATAAATTTGCCGGCCTTTTCGGAGATACTTCTCCGCCAATTCCGCCAAGTTGCGCCACATCACGATGTTGTGCCACTCGGTCAGCTCAATACGGTTGCCGTCCTTGTCCTTGCGGTACTCGGTCGTCGCAAGCGAAAAATTCGCCACCTTGCTGCCGTTCTCAAATGTTCTGATTTCCGGGTCTTTTCCTAAGTGACCCACGAGGATTACTTTGTTAATACCTGACATAATATTAAGTTTTTAAGTTCACGGCAAAGATACATCTGTTTAATGCATTTTCAACATTGCTTCTTAAAAACTTATCAAGTGTTAATTGTTGATAAAGTTTTATTTTCCTAAAAATCAAATGCTTAGTTCGGCTTATACCCCGATTCTTTCAGGAATTTCTGGCTATCTGTCATGGCCATGAGGTCCTTCAATGTAGTTCCAGGATGGTTTTTCATATAGCTTTGAACGATCTGATAGCCGATGAAGACACCCAAACGTCCTGGAGAATCGTTGCCGAAGTCGCGGGTGAAGGGGGTCTCATCCATCATCCGGCGGATTACATCCTCTGAGTTGTCGTACACTTTGTTCTTTTCGATGAGGGCGTGCCAGACAGCGGACTCATGCGATGTCGCCCATTTGTACTGTTCTTTGCTGTAGCCTAAGATGTCCTGCGCAGGAGTTGTCGGGAACATCGTCTGGGTGAACAGCATTTTTTTGCCGGCATCCACCATGTTGTCCAAAAGCGTAACCAACGTCTTATCAGGCAGATGCCTGTAAACCAGTGCCTTTGAAAAACAATCGGTGGCCATATACTTTTTGTCGCAGCGGGCGGCAATGTATTTGGGCATCCCGGCTTGGGCATATTGCTTATAATCCTTGCCCAAATACATGTCCAAGCAGATGAAGATGGTGTTTTCGTAGCCGAAAACCTGCGGCATCTGAAAATCAATACCCGAAACAAGCGTGCAGAAATCAGGGATTCGCTCATTCGGAAAATGCGTGAGGTAGAGGGTCATCGCTGGTGTGATAGCGTTCTTAAATTCAGACAGATCCGAAAATTGCTTCTGCGTGTCCTTGTATATCTCCGTGATGACAGGATCGCTGATAAACCCTCTGATTGACTGCAGCATTTCGGTGTTGTTCCAAGAACCTTTGGCAATGATATTCTCCGGATATTTGCCATACATGGAAGCAAAAGCAGCCGACATATTGCTTTGGTCAATGTTGAACAAGTCTTGTTCGTATCGCAGAATATTGATTTCCACGTTTTTCGAGGTCTCGATCTGTTCTGCCGTCAGTTTCGGCTTCGTTACTTCCACAGGAGTGTTTTTCTTCCTGCATCCAACCAGCATCGTACAGATTATCAATACGATGCAGATAATGCATAAATTGTTTCTTCTCATTTTCCTTGTCGTTTTTGAAAGGGGCAAAAATACGATTTTTTGGCACTTATTCCTTCACAAACGGCTTGGTGACCATTCCAGCTGCCGAACTCAGACGCACAAAATACATGCCACTCGCTAAATGGGACACATCAATGCGGACTTCCGACGGCAAACGGTCTGTTTCCACGTTTGTTACGTCAAGAAGTTTGCCATAAACATCATACAGCTCAATCTTTGCCGCCTTTATAGAGAAAATGTCGGTCATAAATTCCACATGCAGTATTTCCTTTGCCGGATTTGGATATAACTCCATTCCGAAAGCATCTGCACTGTGGTCCGCTATTCCGGTATTCACAGTGACCGTGACGCTGGCAGTAGTACTACAGTTCCCGTTATACGCTGTCACAGTGTATGTTGTGGTGACATCGGGCCACACAATTATCATGTAGCTGTTCTGGCCGGTATTCCAAAAATATTCGTACGCACTATTGTAAGTAGCTGTCAACATGGCACTTTCTCCGACATTGATGGTCGTATCACCGCTGATGGTGACCACTGGCGGTTGCTCGATGGTCAAGAACAGGGTATCAACTTGTGCACAGCCGTTGGCATCATCGTGCGCATACATGTAAACACCGCTCTGCGTGTAAGTTTCGCCGCTCCCACTGGACCATGTGTAGCTTTCGCAGGCGGTTTCAAAATAGCGGTCAGGATGCGGGTGATGGATGGTCAGATGCAAAGTCACCACACTGTCGTAACCCAATGTGGAGGCGAATGTCTGGGTATAGTCGCCGTCATTGGTCAGAATCTCGCCATTCCAGTCGTAACTTTCGCATGCGCTGACATTCACCTCGGAAGTGACCGCCACGCCGTTATAGACAATGTTGGATCGGGCGCCCGTCAGCGTGATGTCTCTCGTCTGCTGCACGCATCCTTCCGCCATCACCACTTCGATTTGGTAGAAAAGGGCATCGCCGGCTGGATTATTGTCAGTGAAGGACGTCAGTGTTGAGGGCATTGTCTGGATGAGCTGCAGATTGTTGTTCGCCGTGCCGCGGTAAAGCTTGTAACTGGCAAATTCAAATCCCTCGTAAGGAGTCCAAATAAGATTCCAGCTATTTCCAAGTCCTTGGTTGATTGTAAGATGTACGGTTTTGTGGTAAGTACTCATCGGACTTTCACCACCACAAGAATCCAAAGCAGCAACTTTGTAACGATAAGCTCTCACTGACGGATCTGCGGTTAAATCCTCGTATGCGTTGGCACCGGCAGCCGGTATCGTAGCCAATGGTTCAAAGAGATTGGCAACGACGTTCTCACGATAAATGCGATAGTGCTTCACGTCCGGGTCGATGAGCTCTTCCCAAACAACGAGGTTGTGGTTACCTTCCACCCCTACCATGCAGATGGACGGAGTCTCCTCAATCAGTTCACTAAGGCCCAATTGGACAGGTTCGGAAATCCCTTGGCAACCATTGGTATCGGTGACCGTGACCCAATAGAGTCCAGGCTCAGTGACCGTGACGAATGTCGATGTGGAGTTGTTAGACCAAAGATAACTACTGTAACTACCATCTACAGAAATAGTTGCCGAACTTGTTTCACACGGCGAAAGGGTTCCGGCGACACTGATTTCAGGAGTAAAAGCAGGAACGACCGTCAAATGCAGCGTGACCGTGCTATCGCAGCCATGCACTGTTGAAAGGTGGAAGACGGCCGTGGAGAGAGACGGGGTCCCAAGTTGGAAAATGGTGTCGCCGTAGGAATAGGGAAGCTCGTTTTCGCAAATGGTGAGAAATTCATCAGTCGTCACGGAGGAGTGGATAGTCAGATGCAGGGTCACCACACTGTCACAGCCCGTCGCACTGACAAATGTTTGGGTGAAAGTCCCGGTTTCGGTATAGGTCACACCACGCCACGTGAAATCGTCACAACTGGTAGCGGCGAATGCTGATGCAGCCGACGAGTTGATGGTCAGATGCAGGGTCACAATACTGTCACAGCCCGTCGAGCTGGTAAAAGTTTGCGTGTAGTCACCCGACTCATTGTAGGTCACATCGTTCCAAACGTATTCGTCACAAGCAGTGGCAGAAAATGATGAAGTTACCGTGGGGTGAAGGGTCAGATGAAGCGTCACAATGCTGTCGCATCCAGAAGCGGCCGTGAAAGTCTGCACTTTGTCGCCGCTATTCGTATAGGTCATACCATTCCAAATATAGCTGTCACAAGCAGTATCGGAAAATTCGGAGGTGATTGCCTCCACAATGGTCAAATGCAGGGTGACGATGCTATCGCAGCCTTGCCAATTGATCAATGTCTGTTGATAACTTCCTGATTGCGAATAAGTAATGCCATTCCAAACATACTCTTCACAAGCGGTGGCGGAAAACTCAGCAGCGTTGGAATGGTGTATCGTCAGGTGCAGCGTGACGACACTGTCGCACCCTGTGGATGCGGTCAGCGTCTGTATGTAATCACCTGTTGCATAATAGGTTGCCTGATTCCAGATAAATGAGTCACAAGCAGTTTGACTGATACTGTTATAAACAATAGGGGTAACGGTCAGGTTGAGGACCACGGTGCTGTCACAGCCGGAAGAGGATTGGAGATATGCCGGGTATGTGCCTGTTGCGCTCAGTGTCTGTCCGTTGAAAGAATAGGTCTCGCCCTCGCAAATATTGGCAGATACATTAATATTGTATATGTTGTTCACCATAATGTTGATATAGGCGATGTAATCTGCACCTGCTTGGTTATAAATGAACGTATCGCGGAACATGCCGGGCGTCTCCGGATAGACAAAGTAGTCATTGTAGAAGAAGCTCTCTCCGAGACAGATGGTGTCGTAGATATTCTGGCTATTGACAGGGCCGTGCTCGTATGCACCGATGTCTATGCGGTTTTGCTTGATGCGCAGGGAGCCGCCGAGGTCGTAAAGCGGCAAGTTGAGTGAGGTAGTGTTGGGATTGCCCGCGTTGACGCAGGCTGAACCTGGCGCCAGATTCCAGTCAACATCGGCCTGCGAACTGACCCCCGCCACAGATGTCGGGTTCACGAATCGTACGTATGAGGCTGCGGCGTTGCTGCCGTTGTTGAGCGTGTCAAGCGCGATGTTGGCGATGC
Organism: Bacteroidales bacterium; assembly: GCA_017527945.1. The sequence continues at coordinate 11,700 of JAFXPL010000050.1, forward strand.
CCGATTGTCCACCCTCGATGGCACAATAGGAAAAAGTCCCGTTGCCGTAAAGATTGCCGGTTTCCTCATACGATTTGTTTCCCCAAATGATGCAATTGGTGTATTCGTTGTCGCTGGTGTAGTTATAGACGCCACCCCTGACATTGCTGCTCCCGCTGTAGCTACTGGTCGCTTTGTTGTTGACAATGTTGCAGTTAACGAAACGGGCATTGTTTCGCGCCAACACACCGGCAGCGCTGGCTGAGGAATTCCTTGCCGAGCTGTTGTTGGCGATGTTCATGTTCACATACAGACCGCCGTTCGCATAAAGTCCCGAGCAATGGTTGTTTGTAACAGTGCAGTTCACAATCTGCGCCGAATTGGAACTGTAAACGCCGAAGCTTTCGGAGGTGGAACCGGCGACCCCGTTGTGGTGCACAAAACACCCATTAGATTTCCCTCCCGACAAATACAATCCAGAGCCATTATGGCGGATCTCGCATTCGGAAACGGTGCTGTTGTCGGTGACATACATGCCATAGTTTCCATTTCCCTCAGCCACACAATTGCTGATATTCAAAGATTTACCATACAATCCATATCCATCGTTGCTCGCGAAAACGCAGCTGGAAAAGACACAGTTCTCGGCGTGAACGGCCTGACTGGAACTACCTGTATTGCCATGGTTGTCGGCGAACACACAGTTCTGCATTTTCGTGTTGTCCAACAGGTAGGCACAGGTGCCGTAGCCATCAGCGCTATACGATGCATAGCCGTTCCGGAAGGTGAGTCCGTCGAAAAGGCTGATGCCGATGGGGAACGGGGATGCTGCCTGCTCAGCGATTTCCGAAATGTCGGGGGTACAATCGGAACAGGTGAAGTGAATCTCGAAGCCGGAATTGTTCGCACTGGCATCGGAGGTGAAATTCAGTACCAAGATGCCGTTGGTATCGGAGGTCAGGTTCAGGTTTCCAGTCCCGCGAAACGTGCCCAACAGATTGCCTCCGACACCGTCGTAAACATAAAGTTTGTCACAGCAGGTTTCCGTGTGGTAAGAACCGCTTAGCGTGATGGTGGATCCTGGATTGTAAGAGCGGAGGATGATGGTCCCGTTGCAATTATTAGCGTAGCTGCCCGATGCGCCGCCGTTGTCGTAGATGACACCTGAACAGGCGGTCACGTCCAGCGTGCCCGAGACAGGCATCAAGAGGGCCGCCGGTTCCGTGAAGTATTCGGTCTCAGTTGTTCCGACATTTCCGGTAAAAGGACAGCTCATTTGCAGCACACGGTGTGCGGAATCACCGTCGATTATGGTGGCGTGTGCTGTGAAGTTGCGCTGGGAAAGGTCGTAGGTATAATGCTCGTTGCCGACGAATCCGCCATAGACGGTCACATCAGGTTGCACGATGAGCGGTTTGCCCGGCAAGTAAGTACCGCCTGCCACCCATACCGCAGCCACCGGATTGCTGTTCATGGCCACATCCATGGCGTATTGGAGGTTAGAAGTGGCGTTTGCCCACGAGGATCCGTCTTGCGCCCCCGCGCCTGTAGTGGTCACGTAGATGATATTGCTTCCCGCCTCCGGAACAATCGGGAAGGCCATGCTATACGCAGACTCGTATGCACCGATATCGGCACGCGCCTGCTGGATGCGGGTGTTGCCCGCCAAGTCCATGGTACCGCCCGCCATCGCATTCCGCCCCATGTCGGCGCAGACGGAACCCGCTTGGAGCGTCCAGTCGCCGATGGAATTGTACACATCCACACCCGCCTCAGCCGTCGGATTGGTGAATCTTGGGTAACCGATACCGATGCCGCTGTTTTCCGCTTCCAACGTAATGGCTCCGCTGTAGCCCCCCTGCACGGCGGAAGACACACAGGTAAAATATCGACCACTATAGTTGGTGGAAATCTGGTTGTCGCTGGTCCCCACCTTGTTTCCCCAGACAATCGTGTTCTGTAGCGTGCTTCCGTTGAGGGAGTGGATGCCGCCGCCGCTGGTCACGGCCGAATTGCGCACAATATCACACGAGATAAAGGTCGAACGGTTGTCATACACACCACCACCTGAAGCTCCTGCTGCATTGTTGCCGATCAGGCAGTGGTTGAACCGGCTTCCGTAGTTGTCGGCAAAAATCCCTCCGCCGTTGCTCCGGGAGGTGTTGTTGCTGATGACGCAACGGGTGATGGTGGAGCCGCTTTGCAGGTACAGTCCCCCGCCCAAGGCCGCACTGTTGTGCGTGACACTGTTGTCCGAGATAGAACTTCCGTCTTGGGCATCGTAGATGCCGCCTCCCCTGACTTGCCAATTATTGCCGTTGCCCTCATAGACGGCCACATTGTCATGGATATTGCAGTCCGTGACAAGGCCGTTGTTGTTATACACACCCACGCCATACACGTTGTGGCCGACTCCAGTGCCCGACAGATTGACAGTATTGTGGTGAATTTCGCAATTGCGGAGAGTGCCGCCGTTGTTATAGACCGCCACGCCACTGAAGGTGACATTGTTGGCCGATCCTGAGATAGCCGCATTGTTGGCAGTGACGACGCAGTTCTGAAGCGTGCAGTTTTTGCGGATGTAGGCGCCGCCACCCTCGCCGACCATGTTCACAGTGCCACCCCGAATGGTGAAGCCATCGATGAGGGTGGGCTGACTGTCAGGGAAGTTTTCGATCTGGTAAAGCACACGGCGGGCGTTGGAACCGAACAGAATGGTCTGGCTGATGTTGGCTTGCGTGCGGCCACTCACGTCGTAATCGGCGGGCTCGTTGCCGTTGAATCCGCCATAGGCCGTCACATTGGGTTTGAGTACGAAGCTGTTGTCGGATGAAGTACTGCCAGTGTAGGTACCTTTCTTCACAAAGAGAACCGGTGTGCGGTCGGTGATGAGAGATGCCGCATCCATGGCCTCTTGCAACTCCATGGCATTGCTCCATGAGCTGCCGTTGTGGGAACCGGAACCCGTGGTGGTCACGAACAGAATCTTGCGCACAGAAAGATGCAACGTCACCAAACTGTCGCATTCATCGCTCACGAACCAACGATGGGTGTAAGTACCTGGCTCACTGACCGCAGTGCCGTAGAAATCGTAGCTGCTCCCTTCTATAATAGAGACCGATGCCTCACGCGTGAGCGTACACATCCCGCCGCCACAAAAACGCATGTTGCAACGTTGTTGATAACGCGAAATATCGCCCGGATTGTCTATGTTAATGGAGGATGAGTAGGTGCGCTCCAGAGCCATAATCTGGTTTGTGCTGTGCATGTAGGATACGGATGTTCCGTTCTCGACACCGCTGTTGTTCAAGATGGCCACCACTAAGTTGGATGTGCCGTCCCAAATGAACGGCGTATCAAAAGAGATGGTCGTCCATCCGTTTTCTAAGGTCACGCTGCCGCTATAGACAAGCTGCATGGCGGAGGAAGGAATCCATGTATATTCGTAGCCCATGTCGGGCTGGGTGGTGTTTCCGAGATAGACGCTAACGGGCGACTTGGTCTGCGCTGTGCCGCCATACTGGAACGAAATCGAAGTGATGCTGCCCTGCACGCCTTGTGCCGCCAGCTCCGCAGCCGTGAACAGCTGCTGGGTATAGGTGTACTTCCAGTTGTTGCTGGAATACCAGCCCATCGGGAAAATTTGGTTTTCGATAGTGCCTTCGCCAATCTGGGCACAGTCGAAGCCGCCTACTGGAACGAAGACACTTACCCAGTCACTGGTGTCACTCCCGCAGTTCGACCGCACGTAAAAGTCGTAGGTGCCGGCCGCCAACTGCGAGACGGTTAGTTCCGGAGTACCATGCACGACCGCAGAAGTACCGTCGCCCCGCGCAAAGCCATGAGGGCCGTACTCCACATCCCAAGATGTTTCCTGGTACCCGGGGAGCCATTCGACCTTCACCGTGTGACGATTCACTTCCGTGTAATTCAAATGGGATGGACGCAGACAGTTTTTCTGCAAACAAAATCGCATGATTGGAGTATAATTCTCTTTATTCCAGGAGCTTGGATAATCCATAGGATTGAAGCCGCTATCAAGATTACCATAGATGGAGTAACATAAGGTTCGATTGCTGTACGATTCGTAAAAGCAGTTGAAGCTGACGGAAAACGTTTGGCCGCTGTCCACGAATGCCACCACCACGTTGCTTGTGCCGTTCCAGACGAAGGACGTGTCAAAATCGAATTTTTCCCAACTATCGGCTTGAATATCATGAAAAACAACAGGCTTGAAAGGGAATACATTGGTCATGGAAGAGAGGGGAATCCAGGAGACTCCGTCATAGAAATTCTCCAAAGCGGTGTGCCCGATGAATATGGCAATCTTCCTTGTTTTGGAATTTTGTGACAGGCTGTTGTGGTATTGGACGGCAAGGGAGGCAAGGGCATCGCCGGCTTCCAGCCCCATGGCGGAAAGCTCCGCAGCTGTGTAGATATGCTGCGCCCAGCTTGCGGCGGCATCCGGGTTAAAGGCCACGTCGTAGTAGTAGCTGTCACTCTGGTTGCTCGGGACGGCACCGTCGAGGCATTCCATCACCATGCTTGTCTTGAATGTTACAGGACCGAGCGTATTCGTCTGCCCGGAAGCGCACGTATAGGTCAGGTAGGCATCGTATTCCGTTTCGGCCTGCAATCCCCCGATGGAAGCAGTGGTGCCGGACGCGTTCACGGTGATGCCGTCGCCCGGCGTGAAACCATGCAGCCCGTATTCTATCTGCCAGTTGAAATCATGGGTCGCGTAACTTGCCGGCTGGAACACCTCCCAGGCGAAGTCGGCGGTGCTGTGACCTGTCCCGGTGCAGGTCAGCTCATATACCATAGGCAGACACGTCACTTCGTTAACGCGCAGTAACAACTTGTTGTTGACGTCACCCACGCCAGAGGAGACTATCGTAATGGCACCGGCGGTAGACATGACCGGGTCTGATGCATTGCCGTTGGTGATGGACATCAAGAGAGGGCCGCCGGTCCCCACACCGTCATATACATAGATACGAAAACCATTGGAGTAGTTGTTCTGGTAGATAATTTTTTCCAAAAGAAGTTGCCCGCCAGTGGTTTTCGGATAGAGCACCAGCGTGTCGCCCGAAGCAGCACCCCAATTGGCGTAAGTGAGTCCGTCGTTGTAGCCCAACGGATGCGTGATTTCCAGGATTCCATTGACAACCATGGTGGAAGTTCCTTCGTCGTTGAATCGGTATTGCTGCACACCGGTTGTGCGCGGCTGCAAAAAGATGACCGTGTTGTAGTTGTTGTAGTCATCACCTCCGGGTTCAAGGCTCCCGATGGCGAAATAACCATCCAAGTAACCGCCCCAGCCCCAATTGAAGTGGAAGAGATTGTTGTTGTCGTAACCGTCGCAAACGAAAGAGTGTCCGCTGTTGCCGTTGTCGTTATCACCACTGTAGTAGATGGGGCGTTGAGCGTCAAGCTCTGCTTTCAACATTGAGCGCCACGTTTCATCGTCGTAGTAGGTATGGTTATTCCATGTTCCGATAATAACGCCTGGTGTCCTGTAGGATTTGCACGCTATCCTCGTTTCGTAGCCGAAATAGCTGGCGAGAGCCGTTTTGGCGCACATGTTATTGGCTGAGCTGCCGTATGGGCCGTAGCTCATGTTCACCGCGATGCCGCAGTCGCGCATCAGCGTGGCCACGGCATTCACCTGTACAGAACTGCTTGAAGAAGTCAATTCATTGGGCATCAGCGAGTAAGAGTATGCTGTGTTGGCGAAATCGGCCGTCAAAGTTCCATAAACGTTATGGGTGTAGGTGTGCGTGCCGAACCCTTGCGCCGGCCACTGGTGGTAGCGGATAAGCTGCGCCATGGCCGTGGCCACGCAGCCTGTCCACACATGCCCGCTATTGTGCCCGTTGTCGGCAGGACAGAGGCTGTTGTAGTATTGCCCCTGGTCCCACGTGGTGGTCAGTAGCGGCTGCACAGCGGTGACGCTACGCATTGTAAATGCCGGGGTGTCGTGCAGCAGGCACTGCCATTCCGCTGAAAGGGACGGAGACGCATCGTAATCCTCTCGCATGAGAACATGGACAATCTCGTCGGCATAGCCCTGCAGCCACAAGCGGCAATTTTCCGGCATCCGATCCGCTGAAAACGAACCGTTAAGGGAGTAGCCCAGAACGGGGGTCACCGCGTCATCGCCTGCAATGATGACGAAGCCGCCCCCGACGTTGAAAACGTAGAAAACGACATCCGCGCTCCGCGAATCGATATGGGAATAGGCCAACTCGCAGACACTGTTTCGGGTCACGGTTGGCATCGTGCGCGACATGAAGCCCAATGCAGCGGAACGGGCTTGGTTAGGAGATACGGGACCGGCTGTCAACATTACCGACAGCCATAAAAAACACAAACTGGCAAGGAGAAATTTCTTCATTACTAATATATTATATGTGCGGCTGCAAATGTAACATATTTTTAATATAACACCATCTTGAAATCCGAATCTTTTTTTTTCAGATAATTTTGTATGTTTGCACCGCCTTTATGTAGGTTGGTTTTATCCCGAAACTCTCTTTGCACAAAGGCGCTTTGTAACGATAAAACTGGAAAATATCATGATGTATCCGAAAATTGGAATCCGCCCCACCATCGACGGTCGTCAGGGCGGTGTTAGAGAAAGTCTCGAAGAGAAGACGATGGCCTTGGCTCATGCTGTGGCCGATTTGATTAGCAATAATTTACGTAACGGCGACGGTTCTCCCGTGGAGTGTGTCATCGCCGACAGCACGATCGGGCGCGTGGCCGAAACCGCCGCCTGCCAGGAGAAATTCGAGCGCGAAGGCGTCGGGGCCACCATCACGGTGACCTCTTGCTGGTGTTATGGCAGTGAAACGATGGACATGCACCCGCACTGGCCCAAGGCGGTGTGGGGCTTCAACGGCACGGAGCGTCCCGGCGCAGTCTATCTCGCCGCCGTCCTCGCCGCCCACGCCCAGAAGGGACTGCCCGCCTTCGGCATCTACGGCCATGACGTGCAGGACCTCGCCGACAACACCATCCCCGCCGACGTGGCCGAAAAAATCCTCCGCTGGGCGCGTGCGGCCATGGCCATGGCCACCATGCGCGGCAAAAGCTACCTCTCCTTCGGCAGCGTCGCCATGGGCATCGCCGGCAGTATCGTGAACCCCGACTTCTACCAAGAGTACCTCGGAATGCGCAACGAGCAAGTCGATGAAACCGAAATCTTGCGCCGCATGGACGAAGGAATTTACGACAAGGAAGAATACGCGAAAGCTTTCGAATGGGTGACGAAATACTGCAAAGTGAACGAAGGCTGGGACAAAAACCGTCCCGAGAAGCAGAAAACACGGGAAGAAAAGGATCAGGACTGGGAGTTTGTGACGAAGATGTACCTCATCATGCGCGATTTGATGCACGGTAACCCAAAACTCCGTGAGATGGGGTTCAAGGAAGAAGCACTTGGCCACAACGCCATCGCGGGCGGATTCCAGGGGCAGCGGCAGTGGACCGACTGGAAACCCAACGGCGACTTCGTGGAGGCACTGCTCAACACGCAGTTCGACTGGAACGGCAAGCGCGAGGCGGTGATACTCGCCACAGAAAACGATGCCCTCAACGGCACGGCCATGCTCTTCGGCCACCTGCTGACCCAACGCGCCCAGATCTTCAGCGACGTGCGCACCTACTGGAGCCCCGAGGCGGTGAAGCGGGTCACCGGCAAGGAACTCACCGGCAGGGCCGCCAACGGCATCATCCATCTCATCAACTCCGGCGCCACCACCCTCGACGGCAATGGCTACGCCACAGACAGCGACGGCAATCCGACAATGAAGCAGTGGTGGAATCTGACCGATGAAGACCAGAAAGAGATACTGATACATACCCATTGGATGCCTGCCGACCGGGACTATTTCCGCGGCGGCGGCTTCTCCAGCAACTTCCTCACCCGTGGCGGAATGCCCGTCACGATGATGCGTCTCAATCTCGTGAAAGGCCTCGGCCCCGTGTTCCAACTCGCGGAAGGCTGGACCGTTGACATCGATCCCGAAATTCACAAGGTGCTCGATATGCGCACCGACCCGACCTGGCCGACCACATGGTTTGTGCCTCGCCTCGACTCCACAAGAGACTGTTTCAAAGACGTTTACAGCGTAATGAACTGTTGGGGTGCCAACCACGGAGCCATCAGCTACGGCCACATCGGAGCCGACCTTATCACCCTCTGCTCCATGCTGCGCATCCCCGTCTGCATGCACAACGTCCCCGATGACAAGATTTTCCGTCCCGCCGCCTGGAACGCCTTCGGCATGGACAAGGAAGGCGCGGACTTCCGGGCCTGCGAGAACTTCGGCCCGACGTACAAATAGTTGGCGGTTAGCAGTTGGTCTGTTAAGAAAAAAATCCCCGGAATGGGGATTTTTTGTTATGCGTATGTCAGAAAATTTCAATGTTTGTTTATGGAGGCTATTGTATCGTCACCTTCCTCCCATATTCCTTCCCCTCCCTGTCCGTCACGCGCAGGAGATACACGCCGGCGGGGACGTTGCGCACGTCCACCGTCGCGGTTTGGCTGTTCGCGGACGCGATGAATCGCGTCCGCACAGCCCGCCCTTTGGCCATCACCGATGCGCGGCTGGTGTTGCGTTCGGCAATCGCCTGCAGCTGCGCGATCTGCGCGGGTGCGTGCCAGATCTCACCCGCGCAGGCAGAGGTGATCGTTCCGCCGTCAACGATGAGCTTGCCACCGGGGCGGACGATGAGGCGGGCGTTCGGAGACATTTCCACTTGACACGAAATGGTCAGTGTCACCCCAGAATCCACAATCACATTCTGGTAGTATCTTCTCGAATAATCAACCAATTGGTTACGGGTGATATGCAAATCGGGCGGATTCTCTTCTCCGTATGCGAAATGCCTCAAAGAGGAGACTTGCAGGGCGCGTTGGATGCGACCGCATTGCAAGGCGGAGAAGTGTCGGCTGTATGCAGTCCCATCCATGATGTTGTTGGTACACGTGTTCGTGGAATCAAAAGGGTCGCAGTCCCAGCCCGCATCATGATAGCACACTTGTGTAGTGGGAGCATTGCACCAAGTTTGCGTCATTGTTCCAAACACATCCCATAAAAATTCCGGGTCAGAAATCGTTGTCTCTTCTTGCTCGTATGTATGATCCAACCCAAAATTATGACCAAACTCGTGTGCCATCTGAAGTGCAAGCGCGTACAAATGATGCGGTAAGTCATCATTTTGACGTACCGTAACAATCGTGAAATGCGGCCAATTGTAACTGAAGGTGTTTCCTGAAAAGTTAGCCGTCCTATTCAAACACAAATGATAATTGTAATTTGTAGTCCTGTCAGGATAATTGTCCACAAGGTATTGATTGAATGTTTCCGGGGATGTTTGATAAGCCATGTAGCTGTCATTATAGTAATAGACTGTGTCAATCAAAAAACGCACTTTGGTGTCTTCAATAAATTGAGTGTTAGGGATATCAAGGCTATATGGGACATTGTGTGCGTATATAAAGTTCAAATAGTCGAAGGTCACTTGCAGACTGTCTCTGAATGCAGGAGTGTCCTGCCACCAATTGCCTGTCCCGTCATCTTCACGCCATATATGGATATTGACAGGTAAGGTGATTATAGGGGTGTTTTCGTCGGAAACAAACGACAAGGCCAAAAGGGCTGTGTCATATATATCTGTAGGTAAAACACGCAAGCATCCCGTATCTACATCATAAATACGTCCCCCCTCTTTCTCTATAACAATCGCCTTGGCTTTTAAGCTGGGACATGATGCAAATAACCAAAGAAAATAGCACTATTTTTTTCATAATTTTATAATTTTACAACATTTTCTTTTGTTTGATTGTTGTATTTGAAGTATATACAATCCCTTAGGTAGTTGCTTCATGTCTATGGCGGTTTCACTAATGGAATCCGTAAACAATCTTTGATACACACAAGAACCTGCAATATCCAATATCTGGACGGAAGACAAGTCGTCGCATGGCCACAATGTTGAAATAATCAACAAATCTGTTACAGGGTTTGGATAAACCCTGATATTCAATTTTTCCCTCTCCGGCACGTCTCCGCCGAAACCGTTGGTGAAACAGTCACCAGAATCGTCATCAAAGTCAAACCCGGATTGAAATGAAGCAGCTGTACTATCGGCAAAGCAAAGGAGGGTACGGTATCCGTAATCCGACAAGATTACTTGTGTCCCTTCGTCGAAACCGCGGATGCTGCCAATGCCCTCTATCCAAACACCATCCGTTGCATTATAGGTGAGTGCGTGCAGGAAGATTTGGCTTCGGGTTGTATTGTCCGAAAGAATGATACTTGTATCGCTTTCGTCATAATGGTGATGGACAGAGGAAAAGCCCTGCCAGCCGACAGAAATGTCCGCAGCAGTTTTACGGACAGCGGCACATTTGACTATGTAATCTCCTAAGGTATAATAAATTGTTGTATCTCCTGGTTTCAAAGAAAAATCATAAATAAGAACATCCATCGCCGTGTCTGAATGAATGGTTGAATGATTGATGACATCATATATGCCAATTCCTGCCGGCAGGTACGCATACACCTTCCTCTCTGTCGAGTCGTCGCGGATGGCCGCGAAATATTCAGCGTTTTCAAGGGAAAACTCAAAAGGCTGGTTTTCTACCTGCCGGTAGAGTTTCAGGTAGGTTTTCCCGTCCAGCACGGTGTCGCCTGCGGTCATGTATTTCTCGTTGCTCACCGACCAGGTGCATCCGTCGGTGATGGGGTGGTAGGTGTTTTGCGCCATCGCCGTTGTCCCGGCCGCCAAGGCCAAGACCAGAATCAAAGTTGACTGTAGAATTCTTTTCATAACCGTGGTTTTTATTCTGATGTTATTTTGCTCGCTGAAATACAAATAATTTTATCAACGTATTTTACAGAATAGCCATATTCAACATGGGAGGACAACAAACATTGTACTTTTATTGGAACATCAGGGAGTTGCCTAAATTCTTTTGGAATAGAACCGTATATTTCATGAGCTAAAATTTTAATATATCCATCCATTCCGTCGTTATTTATCATATCAAGAGTTAGTGTATCAATATTATATAGTGCATCTTGTTGTGGAATAAAGTATGCACGAATCCACTTGTCATCTACTTTATATGGATTGCTTAAATATATAAAGTAACCTTCGACACCTGCCTCGCAAGTCTTCTTTCCACAGGTCGAAAGCACTATTCCAATCAATGGAATGCTAAAAAAAAGTAACAATCTAAAAAAACGTTTCATTTTTTGCTTGTAGTGGACTTCCAATTTTTGATTTTTCACGTTGTTCCTATCCTTGGTGCGAAGTCCGTTAGACATCAAGTTAGGCTAACAACGCGGCGAAATTACACATTTCCCGTTTACGTCCGGATTCAGGGAGCCGTCTGCGGCACGGGACATGCCGCGACGGCACCCGCCATCATCCGAACTTCCTGTATGTTATGCCGTTGTGCATGGGATTAGTGATTGGTGATTTGTGATTTGTGACGTGTGACTTTCGGTTCGGTGTTCCCAAAACTACTAACTACTAATTACTAACTACTAATTCCTAATTGTTCGCGTACGCCGCCGTGTCGCTGAAAAACAATCCCGTGAACGTGAACTGCTGCGTGACGCTGTCCCGATAGACCTGCTGCGCCGGGATGTTCAGGAATCTTTTGTCCTCAGAGGGAGTATTCAAAACGGTCAGTGAGCGGTTCGGCATGTTGAAGTAGTCTTCCATGGTGAGGCTCCACACCGTATCAACTACCGCGTTGAACGTTCCCCCTTTGGGCTGCCCACCTATCGGCCATAAACGGATTGTAACCACGCAGGCGTTACCAGAACCCTGACAGTCTGCATGGGACGGCACCCCATTCGCGATGATGCATGAGTTATTGCAATCGCTGGCTGTATGACCAACCCTGTATGTGATCTCAATGGGTTTACCTCCCTCTTTTGAAAGATTTTTCCCAAACGTTGCGTAGTTCTCAGGCTGCGCTCCGCAGCCGTTGGCTCGATCGGTTTTTTCGCATGCCGACATGACCATTAATGACATGACCAAAAGTATTACAGCTTTTTTGCCCATTGAAAAATTGATTTAGTGTTAGACTTCCGATGCAAAGATAACTCTTTCTTTTCTTGAAGGCACAACTTATCGCGTGGCGGTGTAAATATTTTTTTTTGCAAAAAAAATGGCGGTATAAAATATTTCGGAACATATTGATTTTTGGAAAGATACATGTTTGCAAACGAATGATTTTTGGCGGTGTAAAATATATTGGAAAAACGAAAGTTTGGCGGGGAAAAAGCGTTTCCCTTCTCGGAAAGGCAAACATTTTTTCGCAGGATTTCATGAGAAATGCTATTTTTGCGGTATCAAAAACCTCTCATCGATGCATACATTTTACCAAAAACACAAGAAAGTGTTTACCATAGCGATGAACGCACTGTTTTGGCTGTTTACCTGCTTGTTTTTTGTCAGGTTTTCATTTCTCAGGCCAATGTGCAACACACATATCTACAAGGAATTGCTGTGCGTGTTGATGATATTGGCGGTTGTGCTGATAACACGTTGTATCACCATTCCCAAACTGTTCGTGTGTGGCCGGTACGGTGTGTTCTGGGCGGTTTCCGTTTGCATGCTTGTTTTTGCAGCCCTACTTGAAATATTGCTTGTCAAACCTGACATAGAGAGCAAAATCTATACATCCCTTAGTATGGACATCTACTTTTTTTACATTTTTGTGATAGTATATTTACGGGATTCGTTGTTTTTCGCATGGTTTTTACTCCTCCGACTGTACATTCTTCAAAGAGATGCCTTCCGGACAAAGCAACGGGCTTCGGTCATGGAGCACCGGTCAGTGCAGTTCACCCTGCCTGACCATACAGAGGCCTCCATTCCGATAGACCTCATCCTCTACATTCAAGGGACCGGCCAAAAGACCCAAGTTCATTGCACTGACGGCAAAATCCTCACCATCGCCAGCCCACTTTCCTACTGCAAGGAGATGATTCCCGCCACGCTATGGACGTTTGACGGCAACGACAAAATGGTCTTTCACCGTCATCTGTCAGAATATTTCACTACCCAGCTGAATCAAGAGGTGCGTGAAATCAAGTCCGTTGTGTCGCTCAGCCAACGCCAGTTCCGGATCTTCGAGTTTATCCGACAACACCCGAACTGCACGGTTCCATTCATTATGGAGAATATGTCAGGAAAACACTCTCTGCGCACCATCGAACGAGAGATTGCCACTTTGCGCGGTCTGGGTGTTATCGCTCACTCCGGCAGCACCAAAGGTGGAGGATACGAAGTGGTCAACTGCAATGTGGTGGATGCGGAGTGAAGATGTTTGATCCGTGATCCCACTGCTGTCCCGTTAAAACTTAAAAATGTTCTTTGAAACGATTGATATATAGTTAGTTGTAGAGATTTTTCGAGTCAACGGATTTGAATCTGTATCTTTGCAGTCAGAAATGATGACTGCC